>NZ_MODX01000001.1:0-280873 GCF_001866125.1 Acinetobacter sp. LCT-H3
AGTCATCGCCAGCTCATTATTTTAAACACCCCCTGTCAAATGGCAGGGGGTGTTTTTTTATGCGCGGGATTTAGTCAAATAACTGTTGTTTATATGCTATTTCGACTGAAATATCACATAAAAATAAACTTGAGAGGCGTATACTGAACCGGTCTAAGGAGCGGATATGTCCCCAAATTTATCTTCAAGCCATATTGAATATGAGTCATCTGCCTTTAAAGCGGTTTTGTTTTCCTTGTTTCTGGCTGGATTTGCAATTTTTTCATCATTGTATTGTGTACAGCCGATGATGCCGATTCTGGCAGACTATTTTCATATCTCTCCTACGCAAAGCAGTTTTCCACTTTCATTTTCTACCATTGCATTAGCTGTTGGCCTGATTTTTACTGGACTCATTTCTGACCGTTTTGGCCGTAAGCCGATTATGGTCTGGTCTTTATTTTCGGTTGCAGTATTGTTGTTGCTGAGTGCTGTATTGCCAGTCTGGTCAGTGTTTCTGGCGACCCGGGTGTTAATAGGTTTAACCGTAAGTGGCGTGGCCGCAGTGGCGATGACCTATATTGGGGAAGAGGTAGCCGCGAAAGATGTTGGTTTTGCCATGGGACTCTATATTTCTGGAACTGCAATTGGCGGTATGAGTGGCCGTTTGATTGCAGGAGTATTGGTGGATTTTATTTCCTGGCAGTCAGCGACTTTAATCATTGGACTAATTAATCTCTGTATTGCAACAACCTTCTATTTCTTATTGCCTAAATCCAGGAATTTTCAAGCTTATCCTATTAAGTTGAGCCGCTTTATTACTGCGTTTCAGCATAATTTGAGTGATCCCAAGCTGCGAATCTTGTTCTTGCAAGGTTTCATCCTGATGGGCTGTTTTGTTTCAGTCTTTAATTATCTCAGCTATCGCCTGATTCAGGCACCTTTTGAGCTGTCGCATGTCTGGATTGGGCTAATTTCGGTTACCTATCTGGCAGGAATCTATAGCTCACCTCGTGCTGCGCGCTGGAGCCAGAAGTCTGGACGTTTCCAAGTATTGGTAACCATGCTTGTCAGCATGTTACTAGGATTAGGGTTGATGTTAGTTAACAGTTTGCTATTGGTCTTTATTGGATTGCTCATTTTTACCTTTGCATTTTTTGCTGCACATTCGATAGCCAGCAGCTGGGTATCTGTACAATCTTTACAATATCGTGCTGTAGGATCATCACTCTATTTATTCTGCTACTATCTTGGATCCAGTGTCCTTGGCAGCTCCAGTGGTTTGGTCTGGGAAAATACAGGATGGTTCGGCCTCAGTGTGTTCATCGGTATTATTTTGGTAATTGGTTTATTGGTAGCTCAAAAGTTAAAATCTCAAATAAGCAGGCTAGAAACAGAATAAGCATATATTCCTGATTAAGGTCTTAAAGCCAGTATTGTATAAATTATAATCAAGCAACCTCAGCCGAATTCATGCTAAAATGCTCGGCTTTCATCTTTGATCTATTTTTTGATCTTCCATCTGCCAGCCGAGAATTGCTAGCCATGTCTACTGCTTATACCATGCAGACAGCGCCTACAGCGTTGTTTGATTACGACAAATATTGGGCGTCATGTTTTGAACCTGCGCCATTTTTGCCGATGTCACGCGAGGAGATGGATCAACTCGGCTGGGACAGTTGTGACTTTATTTTAGTCTGTGGCGATGCCTATATTGATCATCCTTCATTCTGTTCAGGCATTATTGGCCGTACCCTAGAAGCGCAAGGTTTCCGTGTCGGGATTATTGCGCAGCCAGACTGGACCAATGTTGAAGCCTTCCGTGTATTGGGTAAACCAAACATTGCATGGGGTGTGACAGCAGGTAACATGGACTCGATGATCAACCGTTATACGGCAGATCGCAAGATTCGTTCAGATGATGCCTATTCACCAGACAATCAGCCAAACAAACGCCCAGACCGGGCGGCAACCGTATATTGCCAGCGTGTGCGTGAAGCTTATCCAGATGTACCTGTATTGTTAGGTGGTATTGAAGCATCATTACGTCGTATTGCGCATTATGATTATTGGTCAGATAAAGTGCGTCGTTCAGTATTGATGGACTCTAAAGCCGATCTTTTGATGTACGGTAATGGTGAGCGTTCCATCACTGAAATCATGCATCGTCTGGCGCGTGGCGAAAAAATCCAAGACATTACCGATGTTCGTGGTACAGCATTTATTGTCAATAAACACAACCGCCCGTCGAAAGCAAAATTTGTTGAAATCGCATCGAATGATGTCGATACGATTGGTCGTGTCGATCCAATTATTAACCCTTATGTCATGACTGAAGATATTGAAGGTTGTGAAATTGAGCAGGGGAAGGACTCGAGCCAGTACCAGGGTTTCCAAAAAGAACATGTAGCTAATCCGATTGTACGTGAAGGCGACAATTTGGACGAAAATACGCAAATCGTTCAGCTACAACCGGCGTCGAAAGCGATTAAACATAAATTACCACCGCGTGAATTGGCTGTGATTCGTTTGCCTGCTTTTGAAGAAGTGGTGAATGATCCGGTGCTTTATGCACATGCTAACCGTATTTTACATCTGGAAACAAATCCAGGGAATGCGCGTGCATTAGTACAAAAGCATGGTGAACGTGACGTATGGTTAAATCCACCGCCAATTCCGTTGACTACGGAAGAGATGGACTACGTGTTTGACCTGCCTTATGCACGTCTACCACATCCATCATACGGTAATGCACGTTTCCCAGCCTTTGACATGATCAAGTTCTCTGTGAACATCATGCGTGGCTGTTTCGGTGGTTGTACCTTCTGTTCGATTACGGAACATGAAGGTCGTATTATTCAGAACCGTTCGGAAGAATCGATTCTGCGTGAAGTGGAAAAAATTCGTGATACTGCACCAGGCTTTACTGGCATCATTTCGGATTTGGGTGGCCCAACAGCCAACATGTACCGTTTGGCCTGTAAAGATCCTGAGATCGAAAAGAACTGTCGTAAGCCTTCGTGTGTGTTCCCAGGAGTATGTCAAAACTTACATACCGACCATGCGCCATTGACACAGTTATATCGTAAGGCACGTGCTCTACCAGGCATTAAAAAAATTCTGATCGGTTCAGGTCTGCGTTATGATCTTGCGGTCTTAAACCCAGAATATGTCAAAGAATTGGTCACTCACCACGTAGGTGGTTACTTAAAAATTGCGCCCGAGCATACCGAAAAAGGTCCGCTCAATAAAATGATGAAGCCGGGCATTGGAACTTATGACCGATTCAAGCAAATGTTTGATCGTTATAGTAAGGAAGCAGGCAAGGAACAATACTTGATTCCTTATTTCATCGCGGCGCATCCGGGTACAACCGATTATGACATGATGAACCTGGCGATTTGGTTGAAGAAGAATGGTTTCCGTGCTGATCAGGTACAGACCTTCTATCCGTCGCCTATGGCGACTGCAACCACCATGTACTACACCGGTAAAAACCCACTGGCGAAAGTGGCGCGTTATACTGAAAATGTCGACATTGTGAAAGGTGAGAAGCGTCGTCGTTTGCATAAAGCGTTCTTGCGTTACCATGATCCAAATAACTGGCCTTTACTGCGTGATGCCTTGCGCGAAATGGGCCGTCAGGACCTGATTGGTAATTCGAAACAGCATCTGATTCCGACCTATCAGCCTGCAGGTGTGGATGGTCAGTATCAGTCAGCACGTAAGAAGAACTCGACTGTTGCAGGCGATTCACAGAAACGTACCGGTCAGGCAGGCAATCGTGGACAAGGTCAAAGCCAAGGACAGAACAATCGCCCGAAGAAAGGGCAGATCTTGACCCAGCACACCGGTTTACCACCACGTGAAACCGGTGATGCGAAAAAGCCTTTTGGCGGTTCTAAAGCTAAAGGCAAAACCAAACCAAAAAGTCGTGCCTAAATCACTTAAAAAAGACACTTCGGTGTCTTTTTTATTTTTCTACTGATTTTTTATTAAAAGAAGTCAAATCTCAATTAAACAATAATTAAATTAAGATATTTATTAGAAAAAACTGTTTTAAAAATTATACTTTATCGGAATTGTAAGAAAAAAAGAGGAAAATGCTCTTGCTTAAATTTGAGTGGCTGATTTAGAGTGAGTAAGGAACACATTACATTTCCAGTACACGGAATTTTTTAATCTCCCGAAATGTAATGCCCTTATATAAGTTTTGATACCGGATGTTGCAGTATCTAAGCAAATTGGTTGTACCGTGATTTTCGGATGAAAATCGATCTATACTCACGACAATAAAACAAAAACGATTATAAGAATGCAGAAAGGACTAACGCATGACCACCTATATCATAATTGGCAGTTTTCTGCTCTTGTGCACCATCCTGATGGCATATAAGAGAGTACGGAACAGCGGCAAGCAGCAAGACAGTGTGTTGAAGCAGCGCGCCATTTTTAACCTGAATCAACAGTTGACTTATACCCGTCTAAAGGAAATTCTGCCAGAGAACATCATTCTGGCCCATGTCTCCTATGATGCGCTGTTGACCACCAAATTTTTTCGTACCCGTAACAAATATCGCAATCTGGTCGCGGACTTTGTGGTTCTAGATCAGGATCATCTGGTTGTTGCCATCGTGGCCGTGGACGATCCGATGATTTTAAAACGCCCACAACAATCCCAGTATCAGGATGCCTTGCTGACTATGGCAGGCTATCGGGTAATCCGTTATGAAGATATTCCGGAATATTATCAGCTGCGCCGTGACTTCCTGAATGAACAGGGTGAGGAGGACAGTTTAGTCAACCCGAATAACCTGACTGCACTAAAGAAGTTTCCACTGTACTCCGCTCTGGGTCGCCCTAAGGTGAAGACAGTGGGTTAATATATCTGGCACAAATAAAAGCATGCAGATCGCATGCTTTTTTATTGGAAGACAAGTTCTATCGGCATTATTCCGGTTTTACTGCGACAACGGTCAGTTCGACCAATACCCTTGGATCATACAACTTGGCTTCTACACAGGTACGCGGTAGGGCCTGAATATCAGCTACCCATGTGTCCCACACTTCATTAAAAGCTGCATAGTCACGCTCAATATCTTTGAGATAAATGGTAACTGACATGATGTGGCTCTTATCTGTTCCCGCATCTGCGAGGAACTGATCAATAATGTCTAAAGTTTGCTGTGTCTGACCTTTAATATCCAGATCAAAATCACTGGCCAGTTGACCTGCCAGATGAACGAGATTGCCTGAAATCGCGATTTCAGAGAAGCGTTGAGACACATGCAAACGTTGAATAGTCATGAGTTTAATCCTGGGTTTTTGGCATCAGGGCAGCAACCAATGCAGTCAGTAGACAGCCCACAGCAAGATAGATGGCTACATAATGCCATGAACCATCACCCCAAATCACTAAGGAAGCCGCAATCATTGGGGTAAAACCACCACCAATAATACTTGCTACCTGATAACCTACACCGGCGCCACTGTAACGATACTCGGTACCAAACAGTGAGGTAAAGATGGGTTGATGTACACTGACTACCATGTCATGCGCGATATTGGCCAGTAGAATTGAGCCAACAATAATCATCCAGGTATTTTGAGCATCCAGCGCCATAAAGAACGGGAAAGCCGACAAGGCACCGATTAAACCACCCCAAACACACATGGTTTTATGGTTAATTTTGTCTGAGATCCAGGCAAAGAACGGAATACTGATACAACTAATCGCACCGACCATCAGGGTGATATTCAGGAAGAATTGCTTGTCCATGCCCAGATTATTGGTGGAATAATTCAGTGCAAAATTGGTCACCAGATACATGGTGAGCAGCTCGGTCATACGCAAGGCAATAATGTACAGGAATGCTTTAGGATGCTTGCTGATCGCCTGAAAAATTGGCAGTTTGGTTGGATGTTGCTTGGCTTTAACCACTTTTTCGACAAATTCTTGTGACTCCTCCTGATCACGCCGAATCCACATGGCAATGCCGATCAGCACAATACTGGCAATAAATGGAATACGCCATGCCCAGTCCGAAAATGCCTCTTCGCCTAGAGTCGCAATGATCAGTGATACAGCACCCGTAGCGAGAACTAAACCGACACCATAACCAACCTGAACGCCACTACTGTAAAAGGCTTTTTTGCCTTTCGGCGCATTTTCAACCGCCATCAGGGCAGCGCCACCCCATTCACCACCGACGGCAAAACCTTGAATGGCACGTAAGGTCACCAGCAGTACAGGCGCCCACCAGCCAATGGCTTCGAAATTCGGCAACAGGCCAATCCCGACAGTAGAAATCCCCATGAGGATGACAGTGAGTACCAGCATTTTTTTACGGCCGAGTTTGTCACCGAAGTGACCAAACACTACACCACCGAGTGGACGGAACAGAAAGCCGACACCAAAGGTTGCCAAGGCGGCTAATGTGCCCATATTGTTGCCAATACTTGGGAAAAATTGATCTTTAAAAATCAGGGCTGCGACAATCCCGTAAAGAAGAAAATCGTACCAGTCGACAACAGCACCAATAAAACTGGAAAGCGCTGCTTTTCGCGCGCGTTGTTCTTGAAAAGAAATTGAATTTGCAGAAGACATGCAGGATAGGATTCCATGGGGAGAACAGAGTTGCCCTGTAATATTCGGATTTGATCGTCACGCCAATCACAGGACAGCATGCTGAAAGTAAAGGTGATTTTCAGCATCTCAGCATATACATGGATAATGCATTGCGCGGATAGATTACTCTAAAAACATACAATGGTAAAAATAAAGTTGTTGGCTTTTTAAACTAGTGACTACTTCTTGCTCAGTTTACTTTAAAGCAGGGACAGTTGTGCTTCTTGCTGGCGAGGTGACAGCTGATACACTCCAACACCAATCAGGCGAAATTGCAGGGCTGGATCCAGATGCATATCCTGCAGCAAGAACTGTAACGCCTGATGTAGCTCTAGCGGATTTTTAAGCACGGAACGGAAGCTGCGGCTATGTTGCATGATCTGGAAATTTTTTAGCCTGAGTTTCACGGTAATGCCACGTGCAGTCAGCTGTTTCTTTTCCAGACTGTTCCAGACCTGCTGGATCAGTTGATCCCAGTAAGGGCTGCACTGGCTAAGTAGCAGGTCATCACCAAAGGTAGTTTCCTTGGAAATCTGCTGGCGTTCACGTTCGGTTTCGACCGGACGTTCATCGATGCCTTGTGCATAGAGATACAGCCGCTTGCCGTATTTGCCAAAATGCTGAATCAGGACAGCTTCATCCATCTGTTGCAAATCACCCAGCGTTTCCAGATTGAGACTTTTCAATTTTTCCTGCGTAACCTTGCCGACCCCGGGAATTTTCTTAAGCGGTAAATCCTGAATAAAGGCCTGTACCTGTGAAGGCTTGATCACACAAATGCCATTCGGTTTATGCCAGTCTGAAGCAACTTTGGCCAGGAATTTATTTGGTGCAACACCCGCAGAAGCGGTGAGTCTAGTCAGCTGAAAAATGTCTTCACGGATACGCATCGCAACTTCTGTTGCACTGGGGATTTGCAGCAGATTATTAGTCACATCCAGATAGGCTTCATCCAGTGAAAGTGGTTCAATAACTGCTGTATATTTTTGAAAAATCTGATGGATCTGTGAGGAAACCTCACGGTATTTCTGAAAATCCGGTTCAATCACAATCAGCTGCGAACAACGTTTGCGTGCCTGACTCATTGGCATGGCAGAATGCACACCAAATTCCCGAGCTGGATACGAGGCAGCCGCAACCACAGCCCGTGGATGATGCGAAGCGATCACCACAGGCAAATGTTTTAGTTCCGGACGTTCACGCAGTTCTACCGAGGCGTAGAAGGCGTCCATATCGATATGGATAATTTTACGCATATGCCATCTTAAAAGGCTTTAAGGCACTTGGGAAGATGCTGATTTCAAAAGATTATAGGGTTGACTATTACTCAGTAGCACAACCTGAATCTGTTGCGCTTCAGCCGCTTTGATCAGAATTCGTATACTCTCGGGAGCATTATCGGCAAAGCGTGGCAAAAATTGTAAGGGTTGATCTAGCGGCTGAAAGAAATCATCCCAGTGAATCGGAATGACAATCTTGGGTTTTACCATTGCCAGCGTTTGTTACAGATAAGATTTCTGATAATCCTCAGGCTGTCGCGACAGCTGGGCTATGCCTAAAAATAAAATATCGGCCTGAATATTCTTGAGCTGTCCTGGAATAAACCCTGTGCTGGCTTTAACCAGAATTCGTTGTCTGTCATGTTCAATCAGATAATCAAAGCTGCTGCCTTCTTTAAATTCGGAAAACTTGGCAGGCAGTTTCAGTGGTGCTGTAATTTCTTCACCGAGATCATCATTTACGGGTGTTGGAGGCGTATGTGCGGAAGCAAGTGGAGTGACTTTAAACTGTCCCGATCGGAGCGATTACGCTGATACAGCACGCCGTAGCTGGGAGGCTTTTACCTCTGGATGACTGCGTGCAATATTCAGGGTGCTATTCGATCCGATGATCTGGGGTTGAGGTAACAGGGCAGCCAGTTCAGGAATATCCAGAGCATGATCATAATGGCTATGGGTCACTAAAATCGCCTGTGTCCGATCCAGCTGTTCCTCCTGAATAATCTTCTGAAGTAACCTAGAATCGCTGGAAACCTTAGAACTGAGAACATGCCAAAGACTGGGACGGCTAAAGAAGCCATCAATTAAAATCTGCTCCTCACCATTATCAAACAGCAGGGTAGACACCCCAAAGAAGCGGACATTTAAGCCTTCTGCGGATGTATTGGATCTGGCTTGCCACGCGTCAAAGTCACGCAGCTGACCTGAAGGTTGGCGTAAATAAGCGCCCATTCCCCCCAGTATGACTACCACTATCAGAATGGTAGTCACGATAATTTTTCCAAGCTTCACAGCTATTTATCCTTTTATTTTTGATTACATTGCAATTGTAGAATTATTTTGCCGATTTTTGTGCAGGTGCAGTCTTAATACCATTCTGTTTTAAAAAATTCAGCCAGTCCTTTTCCGAACCATAAAACACATTCAGGTCTACAGCCGTTGCAATACCTTTGATCTGACCCTGACTGGTATGCTGCCAGAAATGCCATTTCGGATTATCTTTGAGCTCAGGCAGACCCTTGTATTCACGTATCCAGAGAGGGACATCAGTAAATTGTCCTACCAGCACAATATTATAGAAAGCTTTAGAGGTATAGAACATCGGCTGCTTGCCGTAGTGCTGCTTGAGCAGGTCATGCATGACCTGGATTTCTTTGAGTAACTGTTCCTTGGAATAGGTATTGATACAGTTACTATCATATTCAAGATCGATTACCGGAGGTAAGGCATCCGCTCTGTTCGGTACGGTTTCGATAAAGTTTTGCGCTTGAACCTTACCCTCCCGACAGAGGCGATAAAAATGATAGGCGCCGACCAGCAAACCCTGTTCGCGAGCCTTAAACCAGTTTTCCTGAAATTTGCTGTCCTTAAAGTCACCGCCTTCGGTTGATTTTAAATAAACAAAGCGGTATTTATCTTTGGGAATCTGCTGCCAGTTAATCTCTTTTTGATGATGCGAAACATCAAAACCATGAATGTCATATTCGGAAGCGTTGGCAGGTAGCGGTTTCAGCAATAGCCACCAGATTGCACAGACCACAGCAAGCAGCAGAATGACACTCATGATTGCTGCCCAAAGAGGTGGATAATGCTTGTCTGGCTTTTTCATCACGTTCTTCAAAATTTGACTCTATCTAGCTTATACCGATTTGTCTTGTATCGGGATGATGATCATACTGGCGTATTCTTAGGAATATGCCAGAAAATATAGGCGGCAATAATATTCAAACAGCCCAGACAAATCAGGGCGAGATGGAATGCATTATCCAGCTGCTCAGCGCCAAAGTAGGCACTAAACATATTTACCAGCGTACCTGCCAGTGCGACCCCAATACTCATCGATAGCATCATGATCATGGACAGAAAACTGTTGCCACTACTGGCATCCTGCTGACTTAAGTCTTTTAAGGTTAAAGTATTCATGGAAACAAACTGCAGTGAGTTCAGGATACCAAAAATAAAGAAATGAATCGCACGTAGCCAGATCGGTGTATCCGCCGTAGTCAGGGCAAAGCTGGCAATACATAGCCCCACCAGCAAAGTATTTACCAGTAACACCTGGCGATAGCCAAAGTGCTGAATGATCTTGCGAATAATGGGTTTGGAAGCCAACGAGCCTAATACGGTTGGAATCATCAGCAAGCCGGTAATAAAGGGTTCAAAACCAAACGCGACCTGCAACATTAGTGGTAACAGGAAAGGAATGGAGTTACCACCAAGACGGGCAAAGAAATTGCCCAGAATCCCAATAGAATAAATCCGGTTTTTAAACAGCTTACTGCGGAACAGGGCATTGCTATGGGTATGTGAATGATAGGCATAGATCAGCGAAAACAGGAACCCAGCTGCAACTAAGCTGAGACTCCACCACAATGGATATTGCGGATTGGCAAAGTTCTCAATGCCCAGACATAGCCCGACCATCGCCACCACCAGCATAACAAAACCAGCATAGTCAAACTTCGCCACATCCGGTTCAGTAACATTCGGCATGGCTTTGAAGGTAATCAGGGTGCCAAGCAGGCCAATCGGCAGGTTAATCAGAAATAC
This sequence comes from Acinetobacter sp. LCT-H3, assembly GCF_001866125.1. Classification (NCBI taxonomy): domain Bacteria; kingdom Pseudomonadati; phylum Pseudomonadota; class Gammaproteobacteria; order Moraxellales; family Moraxellaceae; genus Acinetobacter; species Acinetobacter sp. LCT-H3. Next base: position 10,657 of record NZ_MODX01000001.1, read on the forward strand.
CCATTGCCAGGACAGGTATTCGACCATCCAGCCACCTAGCGTCGGGCCAATCAGGGGACCAATCAGGCCGGCCAGACTCATCAGGCTCATTGCCGCCAGAAACTGGGTGCGTGGAATAATCTTCAGCATTGCCAGACGGCCGACTGGTAGCAGCAAAGCACCACCAATGCCTTGCAGAACCCGATAGAGCAGGAGTTCATTCAGGCTGTTTGAGACAGCACAACCTATTGATGCAAGCGTAAAAATAATGATGGCGCTAAAATAGGTATTACGTACACCAAAACGATCTGCCAGCCAGCCACTCAAGGGAATACAGACTGCAACCGAAAGCACATAAGCCACCACCACACTATGCATTCGCAACGGATCTTCCTGCAGGCTAAGAGCAATCGCTGGCAGGGCAGTATTGATAATTGTGGTATCCAGACCTTGCATGAAAAAGCCGATCGATACCAATAAGACCAGCAGTCTAAATTCGGGTTGCAGTGCTTGATGGGTGGGCGTGGCATTCATGTGATATTTAGAAAGTCATATAATTTTGAATGTGAGCTCAGTTTAAATCAATTCACCCCATCCGTTGTACTAAATCAGTGTCTTATTCTGGTATTTATGACATGAAATAGAACTATGAAAACTGATTGATATCAGTTGGATAAATGGGATTTAGCAGAAATAGCAACTGCTTGCTGAAAGGTAATAAATGTCTTGAAACTGGCTAGTGTTACAAGAATATATGACGTTTCTGTCATGAAACTGCAATAAAAACGTCATAATCTTGGCCACATCTTACAGTAATGCTGATCTCCCTCAGCAGGTATGTTTTATGTCTATCGAAATCTTGATGGTTATCGGCTTCTGTCTAGCAGCCTACTCCATTGTCGGCAATGATGTGCCTCAGACATTGGGAACCTTTATCTCATCAAATTCACATCGACCTTGGTGGCTGCTGTGGATTTATATCAGCGTCATCCTTGTGGTGGTTTTGGTCTATGGCTGGTATGCATCAGGGGTAGGAGATGCCTCTTATGGCCGTCTCGAAACGATTCCATTCCCTGAGGGTGGGATTACCTGGCTGTATATTGTACCGCCAATTCTACTCTTGTTATTAACCAAATATGGTATTCCAGTCAGTACTACATTCTTGGTGCTCACCATTTTCTCTCCAGCGAGCTTAGGTTCGATGATGGTGAAATCGATGATGGGTTATGCTGTAGCCTTCATCTCAGCTTTGGTGATTTACCGTTTTGTTGCCAACAAAATGACGGTGTACTTTAACCAAACCAAAGACCAAGAGCATTCGACCAAATGGATGATCTTACAATGGTTATCAACCGGTTTCTTGTGGAGCCAATGGTTGATCCAGGACTTAGCCAATATCTTTGTGTATGTGCCACGTCAGGTTCCATTTGAATTCCTGATGTTTGCGATTGCGGTATTCGTGGTCTTGCTGGGTGTGATTCTGTACCAACGTGGTGGTGCAATCCAGAAGATCGTCGATACCAAAACCGATGTAACCGATGTTCGTGCAGCAACCATTGTTGACTTTATCTATGCCATTATCTTGTTGATTTTCAAAGAGTGGAGCAACATCCCAATGAGTACCACATGGGTGTTCTTGGGTCTATTGGCCGGTCGTGAGTTTGCCATCTCGATGATCGTCAATGGTGTGAGCAAACACCGTACTTCACGGAACGTCAGCAAAGATGCAATGAAGTTGATGTTTGGTTTGGCAATGTCTGTGATTTTGGCGACAACACTACCTTGGTTCTATAACCTGGTGACTAATTTGGCTTCTTAAGAGTTAAAAAATAAAAAAGCGAGCTTCGGCTCGCTTTTTTATTTTTTAGATCAGCATTTAAATTGCAAACTGTTTTGGACTATCCAGATTTTTCAGGGCATTAAAGATATGTGCAGAATGTTCACAGACAATTAGTTTGGCACGATGCTGGGGCGGCAAAAAGCCTTCATTCACGGCATGATCCAGCTGGGCAATGAGTGGATCATAAAAGTTATTCACGTTGTATAGCATCATTGGTTTCTGGTGCTGGTTCAACTGTCCCCAAGTCGCAATTTCCAGAATTTCCTCAAAGGTGCCTAGTCCACCTGGCAGAGCAACGAAGGCACAGGCACGTTCTGCCATTAACGCTTTGCGTTCATGCATAGACTGCACAATATGCAGTTCAGTCAGCTTGCTATGCGCGATTTCATAATCCAGCATAAACTCGGGAATCACACCTACAGCTTCACCGCCATGTTCAATCATGGCATCAGCGACCTGACCCATCAGGCCGATGCTGGCACCGCCGTAGACCAGACCAAAGCCTTGCTGGGCCAGACTCTGTACAAGCTGAATAGCTTTTTCCTGATAAATAGGATTATTGCCAGCACGTGAACCACAATATAGGGCAACGAGCGGGCGGGTAGTACGGGGAGATTTGTTTTTATGTTCAGTCATTTTAATTACGCTAGTCATGTCTCTCTTTCACCTTATCATTTTTTAATTTTGTTACTACAACATATATTAAAAATATGACAATTCTATGCATCATTCTTGCCAATCTTGAAGTCAAGAGTCGGGAAGCTTAAACCAAAGCATGAAAACTGGTGAATTTCATTTTGAACTTGCTATACTGAAAATCTGTCTTACTACAATAGAAATCACATGGGTAGTCGAAGTTGGCGCTTTAACCAGATAAAACGTCACCATATCAAGTGTTTAAATAAAATTGGATATAGTTCCGCGCTACGCAGCAGCATTGCATGTCTTTCCACTGATCTACAGGAGAGAATGCAATGATTTTCGAATGGATGTCAGATCCTTCTGCCTGGATTGGCCTGCTGACTCTGATTGTGCTGGAAATTGTTCTGGGCATCGATAACCTGGTCTTTATTGCAATTCTTGCTGAAAAACTGCCGCCAGAACAACGTAATACCGCCCGAATTGTAGGTTTGACCCTGGCCTTGGTCATGCGTCTGATCCTGCTGGCTTCTATTGCCTGGGTAGTCACGCTGACTGAACCGTTCTTCTATATTTTTGATCATCCATTTTCCGGACGTGACCTGATTCTGCTGTTTGGTGGGGTATTCCTGTTATTTAAAGGTACCATGGAATTACATGAGCGCCTTGAAGCCAAGCCAGTGGTCAAAGAAGAAAATCCGGTGCATGCCGTGTTCTGGATGGTGATCGTTCAGATTGTGGTGCTGGATGCCGTGTTCTCACTCGACAGTGTGATTACTGCTGTGGGTATGGTCAAAGACCTGTCGGTAATGATGATTGCAGTGATTATCGCCGTCGGCATCATGCTGTGGGCTTCCAAGGCCTTGATGGATTTTGTGAATCGTCATCCTACTGTGGTCATCCTTTGTCTCGGCTTCCTGATGATGATCGGTTTCTCGCTGGTGGTTGAAGGTTTCGGCTTCCATATTCCAAAAGGCTACCTGTACGCAGCGATTGGTTTCTCGGTCATTGTCGAATTTATTAACCAGACCATGAAACGCAATCAGGAAAAAATGGTGACAACTACAGATCTGCGTTATCGCACTGCTTCAGCTGTGATGCGTATGCTCGGTGGTAAACCTGCTCAGGATAATGCTGCTTCTGAGCCGGTAGATGTACTGGCAACGCGTGCCTTTGCTGACGAAGTGTTTAATGATGATGAAAATGGCGTTTATCACAGTGTGATGGTGCAGGGCGTACTCGGCCTGTCTGAACGTCCGGTGAAGTCGGTGATGACCCCACGTCCTGAACTGGAATGGATTGATCTGGATGAAGATGAAGCTATCATTAAGGCCCATTTGTTGCAGATGAGTCATTCACGTCTGATCGTGGCACGTGGTGAGCTGGACAATATTGCTGGTGTAGTACTGACCCATAAAGTGCTAAACGAATATATCGAAACGGGTGTACTTGATTTCGAAAAACATCTACGTGAACCGGTAATTGTGCATGAAAATGCTCAGGTACTGATGGTGATGGACCAGTTGCGTCAGGCGCCGCTACAAATGGCGATTGTGCTGAACGAGTATGGTTCGATCGAAGGGATTGCAACACCGATTGATGTGCTTGAAGCCATTGCCGGTGAATTCCCGGATGAAGATGAAATGGAAACTGCAGCTGAAAGTCTGCATGACGGTAGTCTGTTGCTGGAAGGTTCAACCGATATTCGTCATGTATCCTTGCTGATTGGCCGTGATCTGGTGGATGAATCAGAAGAATATTCGACGCTGTCGGGCTATATTTTATTCCACCTTGGCCGTCTGCCTGAAAATGGTGAGAAGTTCGAAGCCGATGGTCATATCTTTGAAGTCGTGACAATGGATGGTCATAAGATCGAAAAAGTCCATATTATTCCGCAAGAGCAAAACAAGAATTGAGTTCTGCCTCAGGCATGCGCTGAATTTTGCTAAAATAGCCCGCATCGTCGGGCTATTTTTTTTGGAATTCATTTTTGGAACTTACCACTTCAGAAGCATGTCCATGTGGACTGGGCATTTATGAAAGCTGTTGTCAGCCACTGCATCAAGGCAAGCGAACTGCACAGACAGCCGAACAGTTGATGCGTTCACGTTATAGCGCCTTTGCCAAACAGGAAATTAACTATATCCAGCAGACGACCGCATTGGGACAGCAAAGGTTTTTAGATATGCCAGCAATTGCCGAGTGGAGCAGGGCCAATCAATGGCTGAAACTGGAAATCGTACAAACCAATGAAAAATTAGATAAATGTCATGCACTGGTCGATTTCAAGGCACATTTTCATGATGGTACACAGGCACAAATTCATCATGAAGCGTCCCATTTCGTCAAAGTAGAAGGCTGCTGGTATTTTCTCGATCCGACCACAGATCAACAATTTACAATGAAGCAAGCCTGCATTTGCGGTTCAGGGAAAAAATTTAAGCTATGTTGTGCGCAATTTTTGTAACTTTCACATAGATTTGCCTTAGAATAGCCGCCATCTCAAAGCCTCAGGTGGAAGCAGGGCGATGTTGTTGACCGTAATCTATATTATTGCCATTACCGCAGAAGCGATGACCGGTGCTTTATCCGCTGGACGGCGCAGCATGGACTGGTTTGGGGTCGTGATCATTGCCTGTGTTACGGCACTGGGAGGTGGTTCGGTTCGCGATGTGCTGCTTGGTCACTATCCACTAACCTGGGTCAAGCATCCTGAATATCTGGTGCTGACCTGCTGTGCGGCTTTTGTCACCATTCTGATTGCCAAATGGATGCGTCATTTACGTAACATCTTCCTGGTACTAGATGCCTTGGGACTCATCGGTTTTACCATCATCGGTTGCCAGATCGCATTAGAAATGGGACATGGCTTTGTGGTCAGCGCCGTAGCTGGTGTCCTGACGGGTGTCTCCGGCGGTATTCTGCGTGACATTCTGTGTAATGATGTGCCGCTGGTGTTCCGTCGTGAACTATATGCCAGTATTTCCTTCGTTGCGGTAATCTTCTACTGGCTGTGTAGCCACGCAGGTCTGTCGCTTGAGCTGACCATCATTTCTACCTTGATCTTCGGTTTTAGCCTGCGCCTGATCGCCATTTACTTTGGCCTGGAAATGCCGAAATTTATCTATAAAGATGATGATGAACAATCCGCCTCATCTAAGGATGAATCATAAAACACGATTTTCAGATGAGCGAGGCAAAATAGCCTCGTTTCTGTATTCAATCGTAGTATAAAAATAGGATGAACACTTCTGCTTTCCCTGCAGTTTCTCCCGAATCACATATCAGAGATTTATTTATGGACCTAGTTTCCCGGATTCAGCGCTTACCTGTAGGCAGGTTTCACTATATGTTGCTGGTCGTGATTGGTTTAGGCTGGATGTTCGATGCCATGGACACCGGACTGATTTCCTTCATTCTGGCCAAAATGGCAGAAGACTGGCAGATGACCCCTGACCAGAAAAGCTGGGTAGTTTCAATCGGTTTTATCGGGATGGCAATTGGGGCAATCTGTTCTGGCGGTCTGGCAGACCGTTATGGCCGCAAAACCATATTCGCTTTAACGCTGGTGATCTATAGCCTGGCAACCGCGGCTTGTGCCTTTGCACCGAACCTGACCTGGCTACTGGTCTTCCGCTTTATTGTCGGCCTGGGGTTGGGTGGCCAGTTACCGGTTGCGGTAACGCTGGTCAGTGAATATATTCCGGCGCAGGTGCGTGGCCGTTTTATTGTTTTACTGGAAAGTTTCTGGGGATTGGGCTGGCTCTGTGCAGCCTTGATTTCTTATTTTGTGATTCCGAAATTTGACTGGCATACCGCCTTTTTAATCGGTGGTATTCCTGCACTGTATGCAATTGTGATCTGGAGGTTCGTTCCGGAATCGATTCCCTTCCTGATCAACCGTGGCCGTATCGATGAAGCGCATGCCTTGGTGAAAAAAATTGAAGCCAAATGTGGGGTAGAGGTATTGGAAATCTTCCAGGTTCAACCTGTGGCCGAAAAACAGACGATTTCTTTTGCTCAGCTCTGGTCAGGCATATTTGCCCGCCGTACCTTAATGCTGTGGTTGATCTGGTTCGGCATCATCTTCTCTTACTATGGTATTTTCACCTGGTTGCCAAGTCTGTTAGTGAAGGAAGGCTATACCATTGTCCAGTCTTTTGAATATGTACTGATCATGATTCTGGCGCAGTTGCCAGGCTATCTGGTTGCAGCATGGCTGGTAGAAAAACTTGGACGTAAGGTAACACTGGCCGGCTTTATTGGCATGTGTGCCGTATCTGCCTATTTCTTTGGTCAGTCCGGCAGTGTTACCGAAATCGTGATCTGGGGTTGTCTGATGTCCTTCTTTAACCTCGGTGCTTGGGGTGTGCTCTATACCTATACGCCAGAACAGTACCCAACCAATATCCGTGCTTTTGGTTCGGGCTGGGCAGGGGCAATCGGCCGGATTGGTGGTATTGTTGCGCCATTTGCAGTGACCCATCTGATGGTCATGCCGAGCGGCTTCAGCTATGTCTTTACCATGTTTACCGTGGTTCTAATTGCTGTAGCTGTGGTGATCTTGGTACTGGGTGAAGAAACCAAAGGTCGGACTTTAGAATCCTTGAGTCAATAAAGGTGGGGATTTTTTAGTTGCTTAGGGCGTTTAAAGTGGATATTTTTACGCCATAAGACACGATTTGTCGCACTGTGTACTGTACTGCTCTTGTGCAGTCAGGCAGTGCGACTTAGCATAAGAAACATTGATACAAAAACGACATTTTTAGGATTATAGGTTGTTATGACAAGCCTTGCGCATCATGCGACAGAAAACCGTTCCGTAGCAGAATTTACCGAACAGGCCTACCTCAACTACGCCATGTACGTCATCATGGATCGTGCACTGCCACACATCAGTGACGGTCTGAAACCGGTACAGCGCCGTATTGTTTATGCCATGAGTGAGCTGGGGCTCAAGTGGACCAGCAAACCAAAGAAATCTGCACGTACTGTGGGTGATGTACTGGGCAAATACCATCCACATGGCGACTCAGCCTGCTATGAAGCGATGGTGCTGATGGCACAGCCGTTCAGTTACCGTTATCCGTTTATTGAGGGGCAGGGCAACTGGGGTTCACCAGATGATCCAAAGTCTTTCGCGGCGATGCGATATACCGAAGCCAAACTGTCACAATATAGTGAATTATTGCTTTCTGAGTTGGGTCAAGGCACCTGTGACTGGCAGGACAACTTCGACGGTTCGATGAAAGAGCCAGTCAATCTGCCGGCACGCGTACCGAACATCTTGTTGAATGGTACCACGGGTATTGCCGTGGGTATGGCAACCGATATTCCACCACATAACCTGCGTGAAGTGGTCAAAGGTACAATTGCACTGATTCGTAATCCGAACCTGACCGATGTCAAAGTAGCTGAATATATTCCGGGACCGGACTTACCAACCAAAGCAGAAATTATTACTCCACCGGCTGAATTGCTGAAAATGCAAACGACAGGTCGTGGTAGTTACCGTATGCGTGCCGTATATACGGTTGAAAAAAACGAGATCGTGATTACTGAACTGCCCTATCAGGTGTCTGGTTCCAAGATCATTACCCAGATTGCAGACCAGATGCAGGCGAAGAAACTGCCTTTAGTCACAGATGTGCGTGATGAATCCGATCATGAAAATCCGACCCGTCTGGTCATTGTGTTGCGTTCAAATCGTATCGATGCTGAATCGGTAATGAGTCATCTGTTCGCAACCACCGATTTGGAATCCAGCTATCGCGTCAATATGAATATGATTGGTGCAGATGGTCGCCCGCAGGTGAAATCGATCCGTCGTATTTTGCTGGAATGGATTGAAATCCGTAAGACCACCGTGACCCGTCGTCTGCAATTCCATTTGAATAAAATCGAGAAACGCTTACATATTTTGGGTGGCCTGATCATTGCCTACCTGAATATTGATGAAGTGATTCAGATCATCCGTGAAGAAGATCAGCCCAAACCGGTGCTGATGCAACGATTCGGTATTGATGAAATTCAGGCAGAAGCCATTTTAGAACTCAAGTTGCGCCATTTGGCCAAGCTTGAAGAAATGGAAATGCGCCGTGAGCAGGAAGAGTTAGAAGCCAAGGCAGCTGAAATCCGTGAGCAACTGGCCAATCCAGAATCTTTAAAGAATTTGATCATCAATGAACTTAAAGATGATGCCAAGAAATTTGGTGATGATCGCCGTTCTCCAATCGTAGAGCGTGCCGAAGCTGCGGCAATTGATGAAACTGAAATGCTGCCTGCTGATCCGGTGACCGTGGTCTTATCTGAAGCTGGCTGGATCCGCTGTGCCAAAGGCCATGAAGTGGATGCCGAAAACCTGAACTTCCGTGCAGGGGATCAGTACTTGAGTCATGCCCAAGGCAAATCTAATCAGCGTGTTTATGTACTGGATGATACGGGGCGCAGTTATGCCTTGGCCATCAACAGTCTGCCGTCTGCGCGAGGATTAGGTGAACCACTGAGTTCAAAACTTTCTCCTGCAAGTGGCGTCGGCTTTAAACAGGTTCTGGTTGCCGAAGATGAGGCAGAAATCCTGGCAATCAGCAGCAAAGGTTATGGTTTCAAGACCCAAGCCAAGCAGCTGGATACCAATGCCAAGGCGGGCAAGGCATTCCTGACTGTGCCGGAAGGTGCGCAGGCAATGAATCTGCAGCCACTTGAAGACAAAACTCATCTGGCATTGCTCAGCTCTGCAGGTCGTCTATTAATTGTTGATTTGACTGAATTACCTGTGTTGAATAAAGGCAAAGGTAATAAATTGATACAACTTGAAGATAAAGATCAGATTTTGTCCATGACAGCCTTGAGTTTAGATGAAATAATTCAAGTGCTTGCAGGACAACAGCAAATAAAATTAAAAGGGGATGATCTGCAAAAGTACATCGGCAAACGCGGTTCGAAAGGACAGCTTTTACCACGCGGATATCAAAAAGCAAATAAACTGTTGATTCAAAGATAAGACTAGCATCCATCAATCGAAATACGTTATATATGAACAACGATTCGACAAGATGGATGCATTATTGCGCATAAACAAGTTAAAAAATTAGCGCAATATTGAAAAAAACAGTTGAGATTCTAAGGATTATGATTGGAGAGAATGGCATTATGGAAAAGATTTGGTTCGCTGAATACGAGAAAACAGGGATTCCACGCACTGTAGAACTGCCACCAGAAAACACTTCATTAGTTGATATTTTTGAGCGTAATTTCCAGAAGTTTGGCTCACGTGATGCCTTTATCTTTATGGATAAAGTAATGACGTTTAACGAGCTGGAAGAAGCTAGTCGTAAATTTGCAACATATTTACAGAGCTTGGGGCTTGCAAAAGGTACACGCGTGGCAGTGATGATGCCAAACGTGTTGCAATATCCGGTCGTGGCATTGGGCGTATTCCGTGCTGGTCTGGTATTGGTCAATGTAAATCCACTTTATACTTCACGTGAACTTGAACATCAGTTAAATGACTCTGGTACAGAAGTACTGGTGATCATTGAAAACTTCGCTTCTGTATATCAAGCAATTATTGGCAAAACACCAGTGAAGCACGTCGTTGTTGCTTCTGTAGGTGATATGCTGGGTGCACTTAAAGGTACGCTAGTTAATTTTGTGCTACGTTCTGTACGTAAACAGATTCCAGCATGGGATATTCCAGGTCACATCAAGTTCAATGCTGCGCTGAACAAAGTCAGCCCAACGAACTATAAACGTCCTGAACTGACTTTAAGTGATACTGCTGTACTGCAATATACTGGTGGTACGACAGGTGTTTCTAAAGGTGCTGAACTGACACATCGCAACCTGGTTGCAAACATGCTGCAATGTGATGGTATTTTCCAGAGCAAATTCGGTGCACAAGATGGCCAGCCAGATGACCGTATTTTCTGTGCTCTACCGTTGTACCATATCTTTGCATTCATGGTGTGTGCACTGTACGGTATGTACAAAGGTCAAGCCAACGTTCTGATTCCAAATCCGCGTGATCTGCCTGCGGTAATTAAAGAATTACGTAAATACCAGCCGACGTTCTTCCCGGCAGTGAATACTTTATTCAATGCATTGATCAATAATGAAGACTTCAAACAGCTGGATCACAGTCGTCTGAAAATGGCGATGGGTGGTGGTATGGCGGTGCTGCCTTCTACTGCAGAAGCATGGAAGAAAGTTACAGGCACTAACATCATCGAAGGTTATGGTTTATCAGAAACTTCTCCGGTTGCAACTGCAAACCCGCCTGCATCTGAAGAATTTAGCGGCACCATTGGTATTCCATTGCCGTTGACTGAAGTTGCAATTTTAGATGATGATGGCAATGAAGTACCATTGGGCGAGCAGGGCGAGATTTCGATCCGTGGTCCTCAGGTGATGAAGGGTTACTGGAATCGCCAGGATGAAACTGACAAAGTCATGATTAATGGTTACTTCCGTACCGGTGATATCGGTGTGATGAACGATCGTGGTTATGTGAAGATTGTAGATCGTAAAAAAGACATGATTCTGGTATCTGGTTTCAACGTTTATCCTTCAGAGATTGAAGAAATCGTTGCGAAACATCCAAAAGTGCTGGAAGTGGCTGCTATTGGTGTACCAGATGAGAAATCAGGTGAAGTGCCTAAACTGTTCGTGGTGAAAAAAGACCCATCTTTAACAACTGAAGAAGTTCTGGCATTCGCAAAAGAAAATCTGACAGGTTACAAGCGTCCGCGTTATGTAGAATTCCTGGATGAATTGCCAAAATCTAACGTAGGTAAAATCCTGCGTAAAGATCTACGCAAAACAGCTTAAAAGCTGTGTAAAAAAAGCGCCTTTGAGAGGCGCTTTTTTTATGGAATCTTTTCAAAGTTGGGCAGATTTATTCTTTTCCATCCACCAGCGGTCGAAGTAGCGACGACCAACACCTACAATCCCGACGAAGATAAACAGGCTAATGAAGTGACGGTTGAAACCAGGGCGGTAGAACTCGCCATAGCTGAGCACATTATCAATCAGGCAATATACTAAAATAATTGTCAGCCAATGCCACAGGGTATAGCGCTTGATGCCCACTGCATAAAAGGCAATCCATAACATCACAAAGGTGAACAGAGCTGACCAGATATTCATATTGGCAGCGATGACACTGAGTAAAAATGCCACGATCGGCAATACAATTTTCAGGACGCGATCCACTTGCAGCTGATGTTGACGCTGGCGTTCCAGGACATCCAACATTTCTTTTTGATCGGGACTGACCATCGTGAATCCTTATGTGGTTGCTAAAACACCCTATTTAACAAAATTTATTCACGAAATGCCATGCTATGATACAGATAAAATTTTCATGAGAAAAATCAGATGCAGAGCATTAGTGGGATCATTTATCTCATTTTAGCGGCTTGTCTGCTACCTTATGTGTTTACCATGATTGCTAAAAAAGCTGGAGGCTTTAAGGCTAAAGATAACCAGAATCCGCGTGATTTTTTAGAACAGTCTACCGGTGTTGCAAAACGTGCTCATGCTGTTCAGCAGAACAGTTTTGAAAGCTTGCCGCTGTTTATTGCAGCTGTCCTGATGGCTGAATATCTGGTCATGCCGCAAAGTCTGATTATGACTTTTGGTATTGGTTATCTGATTTTCCGGGTGCTGTACGGTATTTGCTATCTGGCAAACTGGGCGACATTGCGTTCCATCATGTGGTTGCTTTCCATGTTATGTCCGATTGCGTTATTGCTACTGATCATCAAATTAATTTAGGTCAGTCCAGTCATCAAGCGCCTGATTGATTGTTCGATATTTTTAAACCGAAAAAAATCTGCAAAAACCGTTATAATTGTCGCGGTTTTTAAAAGATTTAACTTGTTAAAGAGTGATGCTATGAGCTACAGCAATATCCCAGCGGGTAAAGATGCACCAAATGACATCTATGTAATTATTGAAATTCCTGCAAACGCAGCACCAATCAAATACGAAATCGACAAAGATTCTGATGCGCTATTTGTAGACCGTTTCATGGGTACAGCAATGTTCTACCCAGCGAACTATGGTTATGTGCCAAACACTTTATCTCTAGATGGTGACCCTCTAGACGTATTGGTTGTGACGCCACACCCAGTAGAGCCGGGTTCTGTTATTCGCTGCCGTCCTGTGGGCAAACTGAATATGGAAGATGACGGGGGTGTTGATGCGAAGCTAGTTGCAGTTCCACATGATAAATTGACACCGATCTATAAAGATGTTCAAGAATATACTGATCTTCCTCCATTATTGATCAGCCAGATCGAACACTTCTTCCAGCACTACAAAGACTTGGAACCAGGTAAATGGGTTAAGTTAAGTGGTTGGGAAGGTGCAGATGTTGCGAAACAAGAAGTACTAGACTCAATTGCTGCTTATGCAGAAGCAAACAAATAATTGCTTTGCTTTTCCATTTAAGTCTTTAAACTTTTAAAGCTTAAATAAAAAAACCTGCACAATGTGCAGGTTTTTTTGATTTAAAGCATCGTCAGGACATTAGAATAATTTCACCGGGATGTCTAACCAGATACGCCATTCATTTGTTGAGCTGATAGCATTACTTACATAGTTGCCAGAAGCATTATTGTAAGTATCACTTGCGCGCAAGTATGAGTGACGTAAGCGTAAGTTTGCATCTTTGAATGCACCAGATTGAACCGTATATTTCACTTGGTTAAAGAATTCATGTTCTTCAGCTTGGTCGATAATTTGTGCTGGATTATTTATTTCGGCTACATCAATATCCCAACCATAAACGAATGCTGTTGTCCAGTTTAGACCTGGAAGACCATGGTTTTTAAAATTATAGTTGTACTGTAAGCCAACAGATTTTTCATCGTTACCCTTAAAGTCGGATAAGTATGAGTTTGGTACATAAATGCTTTGTAGACCATCTGCGTTGTAAGCATAGTCGTAACCTATGTTGCCCGCATTATCTTGGTATGCAAGCATCAAATTGTGTGCATCTCTGTTATAGCTTGCAGATACACCCCAAATTGAGTTAGTCAATTCTTCAGTTGCACTGCGTGGATCAGTGGTTGCTGCTCCAACTTTCCATTTAGTATTGTAACCCATTGCCTCTAAAGTTACGGTCGCACCATTTGCTGTAGGAAAGCTGTAATTTACATTCCCATAGTGACGATCTAATTTATCTTTAACGTCTACCCCATAATAAGAGGCATTAACTTGGTCGTTAAACTTGTATTTCGCGCCCCAGAAAATAGCACTGTCCAAATTTTGTTGGTCTGAGCTGATATCATTAGACCATTGATTTTTAGTGAATTTACCACCGATTAACGTCAAGTCTTTAATTTCGTTACTTTCAATATAAAGACCAGTGTAGTACTCAGGGGTTAAACGAGCAGTATTACTTGCAATTACTGGAATTTCAGATACTTGCGTACCATATTTAGCCGTTGTGTTTGATACGCGTGCTTTGACATAAGCACCTCCACGTGCCCAATGATCATAGGCATCTTTAGTTCCATCGGCATTATCTTGACTATGCGTTGGGATCATTTGGTTACCAGTATGCCCATTTTTACCGAGTTTAAATGAAGCATCACCAATGATACCTGCACCAAAACCAACAATACCTTTGGTAAAGCCAGAATCTAGATTAATTATTGCTGTTTGAGCTGCAGAGCTTGTATCATCAACACCATTTTTTTTATCACGGCTTAAGTAACCCGTACGGAATAGAACTGTGCCTTCAGCATCTTCTACAAAGCCTTTTGCTTCACTTTGTTCGCTTGCATAAGCTGTAGAGATCAGAGCAGCTTGTACCAACACTGCTAATGTAAGTTTCTTTGCGTTTAACATGGGGAGAGAGCCTCATATATGTTTTTTTGTACTGCATCTGCTTAAAGCACACGCAGAAATTAACCAAATTGTATAATTAATCTGATAAAAAATATCGTTTTTATGACATTCTTTAAACTAAAGTTGAGTTTTTTTAACCTATTATTCACAATCACGCTATAGTTTTTAGTATTATTTTTTCCCATAAGGTAAAATTAATATTGAAAACAATAAGATAAAAATAAAGTTTTTATAATGTAATATTTTTAATAATGAAGGGCATGTTTCAGAGCTCATATTGATTTTTTTTAATTTGATGTTATGTAAGGTTAAAACTGATTAAAAGATTCTATAAGCTGTTTTGTCCACTTTAACAATACTTTAAATTTTTCCTTTATACTGCAATTCACTATTTAGACTAGTTCACAGTCATCCATTTTCATTTTTAAACCTTTTGGTAAAAATTTATTATTCACGTTTTTCATATTCTTAACCCCCCGTTTATTCAAACCTGGTAAATGAGGGCATGTATGTCTCAACTGCCGAAACTCGGTTTGCTTGTGCTGCTTGTTACCATGACTTCAGATGCTTTTGTTGAAGATACCCAAAATCTATCTAAGGGTGAACTTAGCGCAACTATTGGTACGGTGAACAAATATATTTACCGTGGTGGTGAGGAAAATGATGATCCATCGGTACAGTTTGGACTGGAATATACATATAACAGCGGGATATTCCTGGGCTATTGGGGCTCAACCTTAAATTATGATTCTTCTGATGCAAACCAGGATCATGGTTTTGAACATGACTTTTATATTGGTTATGGCCGAGTGCTGAATGAGAACTGGAGCTACAAGTCTCAGATCGTATCTTATTACTATCAAAAGGGTGGGGACAGTTTATAGCGAAGATGGCCCAGATCAGCGTCGTACTACTAGCTTTGAGATACTGAATGATGTGTTTTATAAAGACCTGACCTTAGGTCTCGGTGTCATGCTGGCAGATGTTAACTATGCAAATGCAGGAGATGTTTATCTCAGTGCAGCTTATAGCTATCTACTGCCGAAAGACTTTAGCCTGAATACGTCAGTAGGTGCTTCCCTGTATAACGCTAGCGGTGATGATCAACTGATTCAGATCACAGAAAGCTTTAGTTTTAATGAAGCACGGACTGGACTAAGTAAAACAGTCGCAAAACGAATTGATTTAAGCCCGGACTATGTCTATGGCGGCAAAGGTCGTGATGACATAGATTTCGATAATCATGGTGTCGTAGGTGCAAACTTTAATTTCTAGGTTTTGCTGAAATAGTGATTGCAAGGTAGGTCATATTGATTAAATATTATGCACCTTTTTTATGCATAAAAATTTATCTATATAAAATATAGCTTCAAAAAGTAGCAAGTTGTAAGCGAATATTTAGACATACAGTGGAATAGCGCAAGTACTTTATTTTTCAGTTTTTTCTTGATTTTATCTTTTAACCTAAAACAATTTAAATTTTAATTTTTAATATATATGATTAAAATCAAATATTTATATAAACAAAAAAACTTTTATAGCTAATTTGGATTTTCCTTTTTATGGGTTGGCATAGCTATTGCAAAGCCTAGGTTGAGTTTAAAAACACAACTAAAAACGTCTGCGGACGGTTGGGGGAATCTAACAATGAAATTCACTTTAAAAGCTTTAGCAGTTGCAGCAGTAGCTTCAGCATCCAGTTTTACTTTTGCAGATGAGCCTACATCTCCGCACTCAGTATCTGGCAATATCGGTGTATTATCGAGCTATAACCTGCGTGGTATTACCAACGTGCCTGAAAATAGCGGAGCAACCTTGCAAGGTGGACTGGATTATAACCATGCCTCTGGTTTCTATGCAGGCTGGTGGGGATCTACCCTGGATTATTCTTTGGCTGAGGAAGGACGTGATGCTTTTGAAAATAACTTCTATCTAGGCTATAGCCATGCAGTAAATGATGACTTAGGTTTAACCATCGGTACGACTTACTATTATTATTATGAATCTGATGTGGAATCCAATGGTTTTGAGCTGTTATTGGGTATGAGCTATAAGGATTTAGGTGTTACGGCACAAACCCTTCTTGAAGATACGACTTGGGGGAATGCGGGGGATACTTATATTAAAGGTACTTATAGCTACGCCTTGCCGAATGATTTCAGTCTAGATACCGCTCTGGGTTTATATGCTTATGAAAAATCAGGTGACTTTATTGAAGGAACGACTGAAAGTTTTGGCTTCCGCCATTTTGACATCGGTCTAAGTAAACCACTGGGTGATACAGGTGTCACTGCCAGCATGAACTACATCATTGGTGGTTATGACCGTTTTGATGAAAAACAAAAGAATAAAGTGGTATTCGGGCTTGGTTATAGCTTCTAATCTCTTATAGAAAAAAGGCGACAAATGTCGCCTTTTTTTATTTTTATTGTCCAATCGTTTAGCTTTGCTGACCTCGATAAGATAAAGCTTCCGATAAATGCTGAGGCTGAATTTCTGAATTCTCAGCTAAATCAGCTATGCTTCGTGCTACTCGTAATACTCGATGATAAGCACGGGCAGATAAATTTAACTTTTGTTGGGCAAGTTCAAACATTTTACTGGTCTGAGCATTTAGTGGCGCAAATTGCTCTAATTCTTTTGGGTTTAATGCCATATTCAGCTTGTTCTGTCTTTGCATTTGCAGTTCGTAGGCAGTTATCACACGCTCCCTAACGGTTGCAGAATCTTCTACCGGTTGTGTAGATTGTAATTCATGAGCTTGCAGAGGTGGTACATCGATATGCAGGTCAATCCGATCCAGTAATGGCCCAGAAATCCGGTTCTGATAACGCTTGATCATTTCTGGAGAACACTGGCAGCGAATATCCTGATTGAAAGCATAACCACAAGGGCAGGGATTCATCGCTGCAACCAGCTGAAAGTTGGCTGGGAAAGTAATTTGTCGAGAGGCACGCGAAATTACAATTTCCTTAGATTCCAAAGGTTGACGTAGTACTTCAAGAACTTTCCTGTCAAATTCCGGCAGTTCGTCGAGAAATAACACACCTAGATGTGCCAGCGTAATTTCACCTGGTTTAGGATGCGATCCTCCACCGACCAGGGCAACTGCAGACGCGGTATGATGTGGCGCGCGGAAAGGACGCTGTCCAAAAGTATGACTATTATTGGCAATAGAATAAATACTGGCGACTTCAAGATTTTCTTTAGTATTGAGAGGCGGCAAGATACTGGCTAGCCGCGAAGCCAGTAAAGTTTTACCGGTTCTAGGAGGTCCTCTAAATAATAAAGAATGTCCACCTGCAGCAGCAATTTCCAAAGCCCGTCTTGGGCGCAGCTGGCCTTTGACATCGGCTAAATCAAAGCGAGAATCTGAGTGATTTACCTGTGGCCGGGCTTGCATCTGGGCTAAAGGTGCGAGTCTATTTAAATGATCACAAACTTCTTTTAGATGAGCAGCGGCAAATACCCGAAAATCAGGTAACTGACAGGCTTCCTGAGCATTTTCTTTAGGTAGAATCAGTTCATGCTGCGATTGTTGACAGGCAATCGCAATACTAAGCGTACCAGTGATGGGGCGGAGTTGACCATCTAAAGCAAGTTCACCGATGAATTCCATTCCATCAGTACAGTTTTCAGGTAATTGCCCCGATGCCATCAGAATCCCTAAAGCAATTGGCAGATCTAAACGTGAACCGTCTTTGGGCAGGTCAGCAGGAGCTAGGTTAATAGTTAAGCGTTTGGTCGGGAACTGGTAGCCACTATTCAAAATAGCAGAACGAACCCGATCCTTACTTTCCCGAACCGCCGCTTCGGGCAGTCCAACAATAGTTAAGGAGGGCATGCCCTGACTGACATGAACTTCAACTTCTATTAAAGGGGCATGCAGTCCCAGCAATCCCCGGGTATGGATTTTAGCAAAAGACATTTATTGTTCCATTTTGGTGCGTTATTATTGTTCATTATTTGTCTTTTATGCACCTCACTGGTGCTTATTTTTTGTTCGATATCTTTTCTTCAAGTGATTCAACTTGTTTGAGCAACTCATTTAAACGCTGATTGGCCTGATTTAAGGCTGTACGCTGACGTTCAATTTCCTCTTTTGAAACCAGATCCATTTTACTTACTGCTTCGTTTAATAAAGCCCGAAGATTATGTTCCAGATCTTTTTTTGGTTCTTCGATTTGCTGCAAGATTGCTTGTAATAAAGTTTCAATCATTGTGTGGTCCATAGAGATGGAAATAAGCGCACAGTTTAACACCGCAGGAATCAAGACTATAGTATTTCAGACAAAATATGGGATTAATCGATAATTATTATCATAAAAGACCACATAAAAATGACTAAAATTTGAAGATTCAAAAGATTTATAAGTATAAAATAATGTTCAGGGAAACCGCATGTCGAGCTTTCTAATTTCCCCCGACCTTAGAAATCTTGGCATGAAATTTGAACATAAAACCTTACTGGTGAAATAAGCCGAAGGAAAACAAACATGAAGCTCGTAACTGCAATTGTAAAACCTTTCAAATTAGACGATGTGCGTGAAGCATTGTCTGAAATTGGCGTTCAAGGCATCACTGTGACTGAAGTCAAAGGCTTCGGTCGTCAAAAAGGCCATACTGAACTTTATCGTGGCGCTGAATACGTTGTTGATTTCTTACCAAAAGTCAAAATTGAAATCGCGATCAGCGACGAAATGGTTGACGCGGTAATCGAGTCAATTACGCGTGTAGCAAGCACAGGCAAAATTGGTGACGGAAAAATTTTCGTAACAAATCTGGAACAGGTCATCCGTATTCGTACAGGTGAAACAGGTGCAGACGCTGTTTAATTTGGCACAAAGTTTGCTGAGTAGCGAATAACTCACAAAAACTTGGTTGGGGGATACGAATGAAAAAAATACTACTCGCGTTGGGTCTGTCCAGCGCACTTTTGGGCGGTTCTGTTGCCTGGGCTGAAGAAGCCGCATCAGCAGCCGTTCCTACCGAGGAAGTTGCTTTAGTTGATGCAACTGCAACTCCAGATATTACAGAAGTTACTGCTGTGGAAGCAGTAGAAACAGCGCCGGTTGAAGAAGCGGCAGCTGCAGAAGAAGCCACACTCGATACAGGTGACTCTGCCTGGATTTTAACGTCAACAGCCCTAGTTCTACTCATGACCATTCCAGGTTTAGCCCTGTTCTATGGTGGTATGGTACGTAAGAAAAACGTACTGAGTACTATGGCACATAGCTTTGTAGCAGCCGCAGTAGTCAGTATTGTCTGGGTCGTGATTGGTTATACCCTGGCATTCGGTGAAGGGAATGCCTTTATTGGTAGCCTAGATAAATTTATGCTGTCCGGTATTACGACTGAAGCGCTGTCAGGTACCATTCCTGAAATCCTGTTCGTCATTTTCCAAATGACTTTTGCGATTATTACGGTTGCCATCATTAGCGGTTCTATTGCTGAACGTATGAAGTTTGGTGCTTTCATCGCATTCATCACACTTTGGGTGATTCTGGTTTATGCGCCAATTACTCACTGGGTATGGGGCGGCGGCTGGTTAGGCAGTGACGGTGCACTGGACTTCGCTGGTGGTACAGTCGTACACATTAACTCGGGTGTTGCAGGTCTGGTTGCAGCTTACATGCTGGGTTCGCGTATGGGGCTAGGACGCGAATCTATGGCACCACACAATCTGACACTTACTGTAGTCGGTGCAAGCTTACTATGGGTGGGCTGGTTCGGTTTCAACGGTGGTTCAGCATTGGGTGCAAACGGTTCAGCAGGTTATGCACTCGTGGTTACACAAGTGGCAGCTGCAGCAGCAACAATCTCTTGGTTAATTACTGAAAAAATTGCACGTGGTAAAGCATCTGTATTAGGTGGGGCATCGGGTGCGGTTGCAGGTCTGGTGGTAATTACTCCAGCAGCTGGTTTTGTGACTGTAGGTGGTGCCTTAGCGATGGGTCTCATCGGTGGTGTAGTATGTTTCTGGGGTATTACTGCACTGAAACGTATGCTTAAGGCTGATGACTCTCTAGATGCTTTTGGTCTGCATGGCGTAGGTGGTATTGTCGGTGCGATTCTGACTGCATTCTTTGCCAGCGAATTTATCATGGGCGACGGTGCACCAACCAATGTAATGCATCAATTATGGGTACAAATTGAAGGGGTACTGGCAACAATCGCTTACTCTGCAATCTTGACCTTTATTATCCTGAAAGTGATCGATCTGATCATTGGTATCCGTGTTTCTTCTGATGATGAACGCATGGGTCTGGACTTGAGCCAACACGGCGAACGTGTCGAATAATCTGCTAAAACAATAATCAATATATTGTGTGAAACAGCCCGTCAGGGCTGTTTTTTTTCTATATATTGCGTAAAGCTCTACAAACTTCAGAATTTTTGCTACACTCGGAAATCATCAGGATTTGTTCAATTAAACCGCTATGCATTGCCCATTTTGCAATACACCAGACAGTAAAGTGATCGATTCACGCCTGGCCGCTGAAGGTTGCCAGATTCGCCGTCGTCGTGAATGTGTCAGTTGTAATGAACGCTTTACCACCTTTGAAAGTTATGAAGTGGTAATGCCGCGGGTCATCAAGTCTGATGGCAAGAATGAACCCTTTGATGAAGCCAAATTACGCCGTTCTCTTATGCATGCCTTGCAAAAACGTCCTGTGACACAAGAACAGATTGAAACGGTGCTTAGCGATATCCAATTGCAGATTCGCCGTCTCGGTGAACGTGATGTCAAGTCACGCACTATTGGTGAAATCGTGATGCAGTCTTTGTTTGCCCTCGATCATGTTGCTTATGTACGTTTTGCTTCGGTGTATCAGGACTTTCAGGATGTCGAAGCCTTTCGTCGTCAGATCGAACAGATGCAGCAACGCGGCGAATTACAAGAATAAGCATGATTGAAATAACTCAAGATCAAATCTGGATGCGCCGTGCCATCGAACTGGCACGTCAGGGCCAGTATTCCACCAAACCGAATCCAAACGTTGGCTGTGTCATACTTAAAGATGGCGTAGTAGTGGGCGAAGGTTTTCATCCCAAAGCGGGTCAACCACATGCTGAAGTCTTTGCAATGCGTCAGGCCGGTGAGCAGGCCCATGGTGCAACCGCTTATGTGACTTTGGAACCCTGTGCGCATTATGGGCGGACCCCGCCTTGTGCCAAAGGTCTGGTTGAAGCTGGCGTAGCTAAAGTCGTCGTGGCTTGTCCTGATCCAAATCCACTGGTCGCCGGAAAAGGTGTACAGATCCTGAAAGATGCTGGTATCGACGTTGAAGTGGGCATCTGTGAAGATGAAGCACATCCACTCAATTATGGTTTTCTGAAAGCCATGGCGACTGGGATGCCTTATGTGCGTGTGAAAATTGCATCGAGTTTAGATGGTCGTACAGCCATGGCTTCGGGTGAATCGAAATGGATTACCGGTATAGAGGCTCGACAGGACGTCCAGCACTGGCGTGCGATTTCTGGTGGGGTGATTACCGGGATTGAAACGGTATTGGCCGATGATTGCCAGCTCAATGTCCGTAGCCTGAAAGGCGTTGATGACATCAGCAGGATTGTTCAGCCAAAACGGATTATTCTGGATCGCCAAGGTCGTTTGCCACTCACTGCCAAGATTTTGGAACAACCAGAAACGGTGATGGTGATGGGACCTTATCGTCAGGAACTGGCGGATCTCGGTGTGATCCAGCTTGAGATTCAGCCTTTAAAAGAATTATTACAGTACCTGGTTCAGCAGCATCAGATTTATGACGTGCTGGTGGAAGCAGGAGCGACTTTATCTAGCGCATTTTTACAGGAAAAACTGGTGGATGAACTCATCAGTTATGTTGCACCGACTCTATTGGGGCAAACTGCGCGTAGTATGTTTAATGCAGAATTCAGCCAAATGGCAGAACAACTTCGATTCAAATTGCAGGACGTGACCCGTTTGGGTGATGACGTGCGCTTCAGGTTAATTCCTTCTCAAGAGACACTATGAATTCAGAGTCTACGGTTTACCACAAACGTCGCCATGCGGCACGTACCACAGATGAATATCTTTTCCATCAGCTGGTTCCTTATCTGGGGAACAAACGCCGTTTACTACACTTAATTCTGGAAGCACTTGAGAGCACGGGAACCCTAAAACGTGAAGATGGCCGTGCGCCGATTTTTGCCGATTTTTTTGCAGGTTCGGGGGTGGTTTCACGTCTGGCCCGTCAGAATGGCTATCGGGTGATTGCCAATGACTGGGAACCGTATAGTCATGCACTCAATCATGCAGTTTTAGCTTGTACCGAAGCACCTGCCTTTAAAGAGCTCGGTGGCTATCAAAAAGCGATTGATTATCTGAACCGTTTACCAGAAGTCAAAGGCTGGGTGACACATAACCTGTGTCCACGCAATGATGAAATTTATGATCCGACCCGTGACCGTTTATTCTTCAAACGCCGTAATGGTATGCGTATTGATGCGATACGCCAGCAGATTGCCACCTGGCAAGCCCAAGGCGCAATTGATGATGTGGAAATGAGTGCTTTATTGGCGCCACTTCTATATTCAGCCAGCTTCGTCAGCAATACTTCAGGCGTATTTAAGAGCTTCCATCATGGCTGGGGCGGTAAAACCCAGACCGCGCTGGAACGCATTGAATCGCTGCTTTGGTTAACACCAAGCCGTTTCTGTGAGGATAACAAGCATAAAGGTCCTGCAGCTGAAATGTGGTGTGTCGATGCCCAACATCTGGCGAATCAGATGAATGGCTTTGAAGTGGATGTTGCTTATCTCGATCCACCATATAACCAGCATGCCTATAGCAGTAATTACCATGTGTTGAATGCTTTAACCCTCTGGGATCAGGTTGATCTGCCGACACCCGATACCAAAGGCTTTAAGAGCGGGATTGACCGTGCTTGGCGTAAAGAGCGTCCAAGTCAGTACAACTCGTCCAAGCATGCCAAGGAAGCCTATGAAACCTTGTTGGCAACCATCAACGCACGTTTTATTCTGACCAGTTATTCAACCGATGGTAATATCAGTGCGACAGATCTGTTGCAGGCCAATCTGAAACGTGGTCGTGTGACCTTGCTAACTCAAGATGTGCCACGTTACCGTGTCAGCAAGCAGCGCCAGTCTGAACGTGCACGTGTACTGGAATTTATTGTGATTACCGACACGCATGCCAAGTCTGGGCCACCGATCCGTCAATTGTTAGGTCAGTTACACCATTATGCAGAACTGGGTGGTGTCGATACGACCAGTGTGAGTACGCAGCTAGCTCTCTGGTAAAAGCATAAAAAGGAATAGAAAATGTTTACAGGTATTATTGAAAGCCTCGGTAAGGTCGAAAGCCTGCAAAATGTCGGCGGTGATGTACGCTTACGTATTCAGACTGATCTGGATATGACCGATGTCCATCTGGGCGATTCAATTGCCACCAATGGCATTTGCCTGACTGTAATTGACTGGGGCGACAACTGGTATGCGGCAGACGTGTCTCGAGAAAGTTTAAATCGAACCACACTCGGTAACTGGAAAGCGGGTCAACCTGTAAATGTTGAAAAAGCCATGCTGCCAACCACACGCTTTGGCGGGCATATTGTTTCTGGTCACGTCGATGCGGTGGGCGAAATCACGGTAGTGCGTTCCGATGCCCGTTCCATCTATTTTGAAGTGACAGCACCTGCTGAAATTGCCAAGTATCTGGCAGAGAAAGGTTCAGTCACAGTAGATGGTATCAGCCTGACGATTAACCATCTGCGTGGCAATATTCTCAGTTTAAACCTGATTCCGCATACCGCTGAACGAACCAATATTGGCACCTGGAAAGTCGGGACCAAAGTCAATCTGGAAGTCGATGTGCTAGCACGTTATATCGAGCGTTTGTTGCTGGGTGACAAGGCTGCTGAAACCACACCACAGTCAAAAATCAGTATGGATTTTTTAGCTGAAAATGGCTTTTTAAAATAACCAAACTGCCTAAATACTCAACAGTCTAATTGAAAAATTAGACTGTTTTTTTATTTTTCGGGATAATCCTGACTTCACTTTACGATTTTAACCCCAGCGGACAGGTCGAATGCTCGATTTCTTACTAAACCTGGAACAGTCTTTGCCGATATTGCTTGAGCAATATGGGGTGTGGATCTATGCCATTTTATTCCTGGTGATTTTTGCAGAAACGGGATCTGTATTTTGCTTTTTCCTGCCGGGAGATAGCCTGTTAATTGCAGTCGGTGCGCTCTGTTCTAGTAGCGATTTGATTACGCTGCATTCTATGGGATTACTGCTATTTACTGCGGCAGTGCTGGGCTATACCGTCAATTATTACACTGGCAAAGTGTTAGGCTTAAAATATTTCAATCAACATTCGCGTTTCTTTAAACCCGAATATTTGACCAAGACCAATCATTATTTTATGAAGCATGGCGGCAAAACCATCTTGATTGCACGTTTCATTCCTTTTGTACGTTCTTTTGCTCCATTTGCTGCCGGTTCGGGCCATATGAATTTTATGACTTTTACGCTTTACAATCTGGCTGGAGGCGTATTGTGGATTGTAAGCTTACTAGGCATAGGTTATATGGCAGGTAATGCCGCCTTTATGCTGGCAGATTTTTTCTAGATGTGAATAAATAGAAAAGCCCACTTTTGTGGGCTTTTCTAGGCTTATTTCTAAGTGAATTAACGCTTTTGCAGAATATAATCAATTTCTTCACGGGCTGCAGCACGTAAGCGGTTACGCAGCTGTACCAAAGTTTCCTCGATCGCAGTTTCGGCTTCCAGTTCCAGACGTAATCGGGTACTTTCCAGCTCTGACAGAATCTCAGTATCATCAATTTTGATTTGGGCGGAATTTAAAATGCGATTTTGCTCAAAACGTGCCGCATAATTCAGGACTTCAGCATTCAGGCTGTCCCGTAATAATTCTAGGGTACGTGTCTGTTCTGCATATTTACGTTCTTCATCCAGCTTCATCTGCTCGATATACGCCTGCTCCTGAGCACGCTTATCTGCCAGCGCTTTTTCAAGGGCCTGCTGTTTACGAATCCGTGCTTCTTCAATCAGTTCCGCTTTACGTTGTGCATAAGCTTCCTCAATTTTACGCTCGGATTCTTTTTGCAGTTGCTGGTCATGCACCAGCCATTCCTGCAATGACGTCTCTGGCTGAAGTACATCGCAGATACGCGCGAGGTCATCAATAAAGGTCTGACGCACAGCTTCAGGCACATTTAACCAGCGCTGTTTGAAATCTGGACCAACATTTAATGCCACGGGCATCTCCTTATGAGGTTTAAGTAGGGCTACAGTTTATAAGTTTTCGGCTCAATACCCAGTCGACGGTATTGCTTAAACTTTTCACGGCCGAGTTGCTTGGCCGTTTCATTGTTTTCAATAATCTCAATAATGTGACTAAATTTAGCGTAAGGTTCAAGTGCTTCAGGATTAAAATTAAAGATAATCCAGTCTTGTTGCTCAGGCAAGCTCGCAGAGATACAGACACTGGCCTGTGGCTGATCAATACCATGCGGGATGAAAGCGGTAGGATCAAAAGTCCACAGATGTTCATCCAGCTGTTGCTGCAAGTCCGCATCGTCACAGAGTAACCAGATCCGTTCCGGCTGGCGTAGAATCTTGCGGCATAAACGGCAAGTACTTTCGACCTGCCGTTCAGGGCTTTTTTCAAATAAATAAAAGCTGACTTTAGCCATTCTTTTGAACACGGTTCGCCAGGAATTGCATTAATAATGGCACTGGACGACCTGTTGCGCCTTTATTGGTGCCTGAATTCCAGGCTGTACCTGCGATATCTAGGTGTGCCCAGCGATAGTCATGGGTGAAACGCTGCAGGAAGCAGGCTGCAGTCACAGAGCCGGCCTTAGGACCACCAATATTGGCAATATCTGCAAATGGAGAATCCAGCTGTTCCTGATAATCATCCAATACTGGCATACGCCATACCCGGTCAAATGAAGTTTGACCAGCAGCTTCGAGTTCAGCGGCCAATTCATCATCCGGCGTGAACATGCCAGTCAGGACTGAACCCAGTGCAACCACACAGGCCCCGGTCAAAGTTGCAATATCAATCACGAGAGCAGGGTTAAAGCGTTTTACGTAAGTTAAAGTATCGCAAAGTACCAGACGACCTTCTGCATCAGTATTCAGAATTTCAACCGTTTGACCGCTCATCGTGGTGACAATATCGCCTGGACGGGTTGCTTTGCCAGATGGCATGTTTTCAGCAGCGGCAATGGTACCCACAACATGAATATCTAAACCAGATTCGCATAATGCACGCATGGTACCCAGCACGGAAGCTGCACCACACATGTCGTATTTCATTTCGTCCATGCCAGCACCTGGTTTCAGGGAAATACCGCCGGTATCAAAGGTAATCCCTTTGCCGACTAAAACCACAGGTGCTTCACTACGTTCTGCATGATATTCGATGGTAATGATACGTCCTGGACGGTCTGAACCTTTACTCACCGCCAGGAAAGAGTGCATTCCCAGATCAGCCATTTGTTGTTCATCCAGTACATTCACTTTAAGCAGTTCTGGATATTCAGCTGCTAAAGCCAGTGCCTGTTCCGCCAGGTATTCCGGGAAACAAATATTGCCTGGACGGTTACCCAAGTCACGTGCTAAGTTTTGGCCGGTTTGCACTGCCTGAAGCAATTGCAGCTGTTCTGCAGTTACTGGACTATCGGTCGCAATCAGGTTGATTTGCTCAAGTACAAATTCATTTTTCTTGGATTTGAATTCATCAAAGGCATACGCAGCTTGGGTCAGCAATAGTGCAAAAATGTTATGAAATTGGGCTGGCAGAGCAGAAATGTCTACGCTGATCTGCTGGAATTTTTTCTGTGCTGCTTTTACGATGGTTTGCGCAACTTTCGCCAGTTTGCCCGGCTGTAGTTCAGCAGTCTTGCCCAAGCCAACCAGACACGCGTTGGCACTCGCTGGAACATTACCAACTAATGCCAAGGTTTCATTTAGACTTGCTTTATATTGTGTCGCTGTGGTGATTTCTTCGAACTTGTCAATCTGATAAGTGGCAGCTGACTGCTGAAGTTGCTCAGCATCCACAAGAATTAACAGATATTGGCTGGATGCATTCTCTTGGAATGACGTATTAATTGTCAGTTTCATATGCGTTTATTTAAGCCTTATAAAATTTGCAACCATTAAACCATTGAAACAATTTCCTGAACAGGGTTTCAATGTTCAACTCAAGTATCGGTTTTATATTTTTAAGCTTAACATTCGGGTAAACTATGACAAGTTTTTACCCTGTATTCTGGAAGATTTAATTTGATTATTCGGCGTTATCTGGTCAAGCAAGTTGTATCAACATCCTTGGTTGTGATTGCCTTATTGACCTTGATCATGATGGGTGGTCGACTGATCAAGTACTTCGGTGTGGCAGCACAAGGACGTCTGGATGCAGGCATTCTGTTCAGTATTATTGGTTATCGTTTGCCTGAATTCCTGACCCTGATTTTACCTTTAGGTTTCTTTATTGGTCTGATGCTGGTATTTGGCCGGCTCTATGTCGATCATGAAATGGCAGTCATGAACGGTAGCGGGGTCAGTCGCAATCAGCTGGCACGATTACTCATTCCGATGACTTTGGTATTTCTAGTCGTTCAGGCATTTTTAATGCTCTGGGCGGCACCGTGGGGTATTCGTCAGTTTGAAGCATTGACCAATGAGCAGGCAGTACGCACTGGTTTTGATCTGGTTCGGCCGAAAGAATTTATTTCCTCGGGACCCTATACCATCTATGCAGGTGATTTGTCGGAAGACCGTAAAAACCTGAAAGATATCTTTTTCTATCAACGTGCAGAACGTGAAGGCAAACCAGATGTTATGATTCTGGCGCAAGAAGCGACCCGTGTAGAAGTGGCAGGGGACACCGCCAATGTGGTGGATCTAGTCAATGGTCGCCGTTATGAAATTTTTGCCGGCATGCCGAAATATACCCAAGCGGAATTCGAGACTTATCGTCTGCGTCTGGAAAATGATAAAGAAGCCAAGTTTGAAAGTGCTGAAGTTGAAGCCTTGCCGACTTCGAAACTCTGGGAAAACCGCGATGATCCTGTGGTCGCCAGTGAGCTCGGTTGGCGAGTATTTGTACCATTTGCGATTATTGCGGCGCTGATGCTGGCCAATGCCTTGTCTGAAGTGAGTCCACGTCAGGGGCGTTATCTTAAACTCTTTCCAGCACTCTTGATCTTTGCCAGCCTGATTGTGGCTTTAATGGCAGTAAAAACGCGCGTCAGTAAAGAGGAAATGGGGATCTGGGCTTATCCAATGGTCCTGATTTTCTATGGTATTGCTGCGGCTCTATTTGCACGTAAGCAAAAGCTGGCGCCGAAAATCAAGAAACAGATTCAACGAGCGAGGTCTTAATCATGCTGGCACGTCGTATCGTTGCAAAACATGTGACCGGAACCACTGCACTTGCTATGCTCGGTGCAACAGCCGTATTGGCCGGTCTACAGGTATTATTTACTTACTTGGGTGAACTGGGTTCATTAAAAGAAGGCTACGGTGCCTGGCAGGCATTAAAATATGTGCTATGGGGAGCGCCAAACTATCTGTATGAAATCCTACCCATCTCTGCACTGATTGGTGCTGTTCTCGGCTTAGGTACACTCGCTTCTAACAGTGAGTTGATTGTGATGCGTTCGGTTGGGGTCAGCCTGTGGCGGATTGTCGGCTGGGTAATTCGTTCGGCATTACTCCTGGTGATTTTATCTTTTGCTTTAAGTGAATGGGTAATTCCGTATACCAATGAGCAGGCCAAAGCAGTGAAGAGTTACAACAAGCCTGTAAAAATTGGTGAGGTTAAAGGCTACTGGACCCGTGAAGGTCAGCGTTTTATCTACATTGACTATGCTAATGCCAAAGGTGAGCTAAAAAATGTACAGATGCTGGACTTTGATGAAGATTATCGTCTACGCGGGACGCTAAAAGCCGAGCAGGGTGATTTTATCAAGGATGGTGCGTGGACTCTGCAGAATACGCAGGAAATGAATATTCTGCAGAATGGTAATGCCACGCTGATAACACATTCCGAACAGCCGCTGGCCTTAGCGCTGCAACCGAAGTATGTGCATATGGTGACCATTGACCCAGAGGATCTATCGCCTAGTCAACTGGTCAGTTTCATGAGCTATATGCATGAATATAGCCAGGTACCAAAGACCTATGAACTGGCTTTCTGGCAGAAAGTCGGCTCGCCATTTGCCCTGATTGCACTGGTGGTGATTGCCTGTTCCTTTATTTTTGGACCGCTGCGTCAACAATCTATGGGCTTTCGCCTGGTGATTGCATTATTTGCAGGTTTAGGCTTCTTCTATCTGCAGGACTTCTTGGGTTATGCGAGTTTAGTCTATGCGCCGTCGCCCGCATGGTTTGTATTTATTCCAATTATCATCATGTTTGCAATTGGTGGTTATCTACTGCATCGGGCACGCTAAGCCACAAGAAAATAGAAGAAATCAATCGCAGTGAGAGGCTTAAACCATGGTGTGGTCATGGCCTCTCACTGCAAAATTAGTTAAAATAGAACGATTAATTCGTAAACGAACAAGAGTATTCATTATGACGGATGCAACTGCTGGCAAAATCCCTCACGTATTGGTAATTATGGATGGTGTGGGTCATCGCGAAGCGGTCGAAGACAATGCGTTTTTAGCGGCTAAACGACCTCATTTAACTGCTATGCAGGAAAAGCATCCGCATGGTTTGATCTCTGGTTCTGGTGAAGATGTCGGTCTGCCTGATGGTCAGATGGGTAACTCTGAAGTCGGTCATATGAACCTGGGTGCTGGCCGTGTGTTATATCAGGACTTCACCCGTATTACCAAAGATATCCGTGCCGGTGCGTTCTTTGAGCATGAAGTACTGATTGATGCGGTAGAAAAAGCCAAAGCATCAAATGGTGCCGTACACATTATGGGCCTGTTATCTGAAGGTGGTGTGCACTCACATGAAGACCATATCGTAGCGATGGCAGAGCTGGCATTAAAACGTGGTGCCAAAGTCTATCTACATGCTTTCCTGGATGGTCGTGATACGCCGCCGAAAAGTGCACAACCATCATTAGAAAAATTAGACGCTGTTTTTGCTCAATATCCAGGTCAAGGCCGTATTGCCACCATGATTGGCCGTTACTTTGCCATGGATCGTGACAACCGTTGGGATCGCGTGGAACAGGCGTATCGTTTGCTGACTGAAGGTGAAGCAGTTCGTACGGCAGCCACTGCAGTAGAAGGTCTTGAACAGGCGTATGCAGCAGATGAATCCGATGAATTCGTAAAAGCGACCCGTATCGGTGATGTGGCTGCGATTCAGGATGGTGACAGCGTAGTCTTCATGAATTTCCGTGCGGATCGTGCGCGTGAATTAACCCGTGCTTTTGTTGAGAAAGATTTTACCGGTTTTGAGCGCAAAGTTGTGCCACATCTGGCGAAATATGTGATGTTGACCCGTTATCAGGCAACAATCGATGCGCCTGTAGCATATATGCCAGAAGCGCTGGTGAACTCGATTGGCGAATATTTATCAGACCTGGGCAAAACCCAATTACGTATCGCAGAAACTGAGAAATATGCACACGTGACTTTCTTCTTCAGCGGTGGTCGTGAAGATGAATATCCAGGTGAAAAACGTATCCTGATTCCATCTCCAAATGTAGCAACTTATGATCTCAAACCGGAAATGAGTGCATACGAAGTGACCGATGAACTGGTTGCAGCGATCAACTCAGGTGAGTTTGACCTGCTGGTGGTGAACTATGCCAATGGTGATATGGTCGGTCATACTGGCGTATTTGATGCAGCAGTCAAAGCAGTGGAAGCAGTAGACACTTGCCTAGGTCGTGTTTATGAAGCCGTGATGGCGCAAAAAGGCCATATGATTATTACTGCAGACCATGGTAATGTTGAGCAGATGCAGGACTATCAAAGTGGTCAGGTACATACCCAACATACGACTGAACTGGTTCCGTTTATTTATGTGGGTCCAACTTCGGCAACGATTGCAGAAGGCGGTGTACTGGCGGATGTGGCGCCAACATTGTTAAGTCTGATGCAACTTCCAGTGCCGGCAGAAATGCAGGGCCGTAACTTAATTGAGCTGAACGCTTCATAAAAATATCAATAGGATAAAGAATGGCAAAATCACAGCAGAAGTCAGTTGTACTCGCAAGCTTACTGATGTGTTTGAGCCATTCGGCATGGAGTGCTGGTTCCCAGGGTCCGGTACTCGATGATATGGTCATGGACCAGCAAACCTATAGCGAAATTCCGGTTTCTTCGATTCAGGAATTCGTGCAGATTTATGGCATTGTCAAAGATAATTATATTCAAGATAAAAATGACGATGCATTATTCCAACAGGCAATTCGTGGTCTGGTCGGTGGTTTAGACCGCTATTCCCGTTATCTTTCTCCAGAAGACTTCAAACAGCTCCGTCAATATACTGAAGGCGATCTAGCCAGTATCGATTTTGACCTGCAGTTTAATCCGCAATTGAAGCAGTGGATGGTGCAGGGACTTAGTCCGGATGCCGACTCTGCCAAGCAGGGATTGCGTAATGGCGTGACTGTTTACAAGATTGATGATCAGATCTTAAATACGCTGAAGCGCGAGCAGGTTCGGGATTTGCTCAGTGGCGCGATAGGCTCTACTTTAAGCATTCAGCTTTCTGCGCAAAGTACGCCGGTGACGCTGGTTCGTAATATCAAAGTAGATACCGAGATTAAATCGACCCTGCATAATAATCAGGTGCTGGTCTTGCAGGTCAAGGTCTTCCAGCAGGACACAGCCAACGAAATTAAACGAATTATTGACAGCTATTCCAGTCAACGTTTAAAAGCCGTGTTATTTGATCTACGTAATAATCCAGGTGGCCTGCTTTCGGCAGCGGTAGAGTCTGCAGATCTATTCCTGAATCAGGGCATTATTGTCTCAACCAAAAGCCGGGCAGAAGGGGATCAGCAGTTTCAGGCTTTACCAGGATTTGAATTTCAGAATCTGAAAATTGGAATCTTGATTAATAACCGTTCAGCCTCTGCAGCCGAAGTCTTTACCGCTGCCTTGAAAGAGCATAACCGTGCCTGGGTGGTCGGTGAAAAAAGCTATGGTAAAGGTGTGGTGCAGAAACTGTTTCCTCTTAGCAATGGGGCGGCGTTACAGATGACGGTATCGCAATATTTCAGTCCCAGTGGTCAGCGTATTGAGGGTCTTGGTGTGCAGCCTCACCTCAGTTATCCGCTTGGCGTTGAGATGAGGGAAGAAAGTTATCTGGATCACATCACTGAATTATTGCTTTTACAAAAATAATGAAGGGGGCATAGCCCCCTCATCAATCATTCTTCTTCATCGGTATCGAGCCCAAATTTCTTCAGACGATAACGCAGCGAGCGGAAAGACATGCCCAACTTTTTTGCGGCAAGCGTACGGTTCCAGTGAGTCAGATTCAATGCATTTAGCAAAATTTCTTTCTCGATTTTCTCCATATACAGTTCAAGACCTTCTTCAGGCAGTTTTTTCGGTACGATAAAAGTGTCAGTAGTGTTACTCGATTCGGATGCTATATTCGATGTGATTTCGGAGGTCACAAAACTCTGGCGTAAAGGTGCAGTTTGCAAATGCTGGATATCAATTGTGTCTTCATCGCTGAGGGTAATAGCTCGCTCGATGATATTACGCAATTCCCGGACATTTCCTGGATAGTATTGAGTCAGTAACTGCTCTTTGCTATGTTCAGTCAGGCGTTTCACAGGGATTTGCCATTCCTGACAGATCTTCTGAATAAAGTGTTCAGCCAGCAGCAGAATGTCATTACCACGCTCACGTAATGGTGGCAACACTAGATCCATCACATGAATGCGGAAGAATAAATCCTGACGAAATTTACCTTGCTGTACCTGTGCTTCCAGGTCCTGATGACTGGCGCTGATGACGCGAAAATCCACATCAATTTCGATATCTGAGCCTAAAGGGCGAATCCGTTTTTCCTGTACTGCACGTAGCAGTTTGACCTGCATACTGAGTGGAAGTTCTGCAATTTCATCCAGAAATAAACTGCCGCCATGTGCAGACTGGATTAGGCCCTGTTTGTCCTGCATGGCGCCAGTAAAGCTGCCTTTCTTGTGCCCGAATAGCTCACTTTCCATCAGTTCAGCTGGAATTGCGCCACAGTTAATGGCAATAAAGGGTCCTTCACTCCGGTTACTGAGGCGATGAACCAGATTTGCTACAACTTCTTTACCTGTACCAGATTCACCGGTAATAAATACCGGGGCTTGAGAGCGGGCAATTTTATGCAAAGTCGTACGTAATTGCTGAATCGGCTTGGACTGGCCAATCAGCATTTTATATTCTAGGGTATCTTGCTGATTGGATTGGTAATCTACTGGCTTATTTAGTGCCTTTTGCAGTAACTGCTCCAGATGTTTCTGATTGATCGGCTTACTGACAAAGTCAAAGGCACCTGCCTTGAGTGCAGCAATGGCAATATCCATATTGCCATAGGCAGTTAACACAGCAACCGGTAGGGAAGGATGATGCTCACTGATAAATTCCAGTAGCTGCAAGCCATTACCATCAGGCAGATTCAAGTCCGTAAGGCAGGCATCATACTGATGATCTGCCAGGCGTTTTTTAGCATCCTCCAGACGATGGGCGATATGCGTGCGAATTCCCATACGCATGAGCGACATCTGCATGAGCGTACAGAGATCTTCTTCATCATCGACCAATAGTACCAGTGGTTGTTGTTCCACACTTTTCCCCTTAAATTCAAAAATTAAACAGTGATGCGCTGGCAGCTAATCCGGAAGCAGGCACCCTGTTCTTGTTGTATATAATTCAGCTGGGCCTGATTGGCCTCACAGAAACTGTGGGATAAATATAGCCCTAGCCCTGTACCATTAATTGAAGTGCTGAAAAATGGCTTAAACAGCAGACTCTGATCGGCAGGCGCAACGCCCTGACCAAAATCCCGTACATCAATCCAGACTTTATGTTCATAAGGATGAACTTTTAATTCTACATAACCTACAGCTGGATCGTTATGCCGCACGGCATTACGCAATAAATTGACCAATACTTGACGTAGCTGGGCTTCATCAAACTGGATGTCCAGTCGCATATCAATATTCAGCTTAATCTGATCAGCAATATCAGCCAAATCCTCATGGATACATTGTGGAATAAATTCATTCAGCTGAATAGATACTGGATGAGTCTCTTTATTCTTCACCATATTCAGCGTGTCTTCAATAATCCGGTTGATTCGTGTTGCCTGCTTGCTGATCATGCCATGCAACACCTGCTGTTGGTCCTGTTCACAACCAGGTAACAGATCATTAGCTTGAACAATCGCTGCAAGCGGATTACGAATCTCATGGGCAATACTGGCAGAAAGTTGCCCGAGTGCCGCCAGTTTTAATTGCTGGACTTGTTGATTAAGTTTTTGCGCATCTTGCAGCACCAGCAACATTAAAGTTTGATGCGGTACAATCAGTTTTTGTACTTGAACATGAATATTGAAACGGCTTTGCTGGGATTCAAACTGAAAGCGTTCGCCATTTTCCAGATCTTCAAAGCGGATCAACTCAAACAGATCTGGTTGTGACTGGTACAATGGAAACGTGTCATGTGCATACATTTGCTGGATGCCAAGCAAGTGGCAGGCAGCAGGATTACTCAGCACCACATGACAGTTTTCATCGAGAACCAGATAACCAGTCTCAATCTGTTCCAGAATATAACGGTTAATATTTTGTAGACGATAAAGTTCCATGGACTGGGAAAAATTGACATTTTCCAAGATCTGGAAACGTCGGACTGCAATTTGCCCGATGCCATAGACCACAAAAAACATGAAAGCCAATATGGCGCTATTGCCGATATTACCCAGAGAGGAAAGGGTAAACAGGCTGGTGATGAAATGCTGGTAAATCACACTGATGACCGCAATCAAGGTAATCACCAGCGCTTTTTGTGCATTCAGTAAAATGGAAGCGGCAAAGATAGTAATCACGAATAGCATACTGAGCTGTAGATTGGTGCCATTCGTGGCCAAGGTCAGCAGGCTGAGTGCACAGACATCGACAATAAAAATACCGGTCAGCTGTTGCTGAACAAATTTCTTAAAATACTTCAGAACAAAAAGCTGGATCAAGGCGATAGCAATGAAGCTACTCAGTACATAATGATACAGCTTGGGATATTCTAAATCGCTGGTGTGCTCAGGATAAGTGAGCACGAAAATCAGCAGTAAACCAGTACTGATGATCAGGCGGTATGCCGCATACCAAGTGCCCAGCAGATATTGGTTAAGCTCTGAATAAGAAGATCGCTGCGACATAGAACCTTTTTTGTTTTTTTAAGTTTTCTTAAATAAAGGGCATAAAATATTAAGGTTTAATCAGACCATAGCGCATTGCTAGATGGGTCAGTTTCACATCGCTGTCGATATTAAGTTTTTCAAAAATACGATAACGATAGGTATTTACAGTCTTAACACTAACAAAAAGTTTATCCGCAATTTCCTGGGCACTAATGCAGTTGACGACCATCATGGCAACCTGCATTTCGCGTTCGGACAGGGAATCAAATGGGGATTGCTGTGTGTCAGATAAATAAGAGCTCGCTAATTGCTCGGCAATATCTGCACTAAAGTATTTGCCGCCCTGCATGACTTTATTAATAGCACGTACCATCTCGGTAACAGGTGCACCTTTGGTGATATAGCCTTTAGCACCTGCTTTGAGTAACAGCGATGGATAAGGTTCTTCGGCAAGACCACTGACAGCGATAACTTTAGTATCAGGGGCTGTTTGTAACAGTCGACGCGTAGTTTCAACACCACCAATACCCGGCATATTCACATCCAGGAGCACTACATTCGGATGATGCTGACGCACCAGAGTAATTGCTTCTTCACCAGATTCAGCTTGTCCAATGACCTGAACATCAGTGTGGTCTTCAAGCATTCTACAGATGCCAGTACGCACCAATTCATGGTCATCTACAACTAAAACTGTGATCACGTATACTCTCCCTCAGATGAAAAAAAATCATTTTTTTTGTTACACAACGCAAAATAAGCTTGCAATGAAACTACAAAATTAGCAATCCTACAGACATGTCATATTGAACTGTATCACGCAGTGTAGAGATCAATAATTGTTCTGCATTGTGGTAAATGTAATGTAAGCCATATTAGAGGTAATACGCAAATCAATCTTACCTCGTAAGTTGGGTGAAGGAATAGTGAAGAAAACACATAAGTCTTTGATGCATGTACTGGGTCTGTCGCTGGCAGTCAGCATGAGTACGACGACGAGTTTTGCTGAAATTATCATGAATTCGTCAGCAGCGGCCCCTCAGTCTAGCCTGAGCTGGTCTTCTGAACAGGCCAACCAGTTCTTGAGTGATGGATCGGATGCCGATGATGAGCCTTCTCCGCTTGGCTCTACGACAGTCACCACGACCATCCGTAGTCAGAATGGTCAAGCAGTACAAGAACCTGCCAAAACTGTACAGATTCTGGATACCAAGACCTATGGCACGCAGCCATCTGTCAATGCGCGTTCAGCGCTGGTAATGGACGCGCAGACCGGTGAAGTGCTGTATAGCAAGAACAGTAATACAGCAGTGCCGATTGCATCGATTACCAAGCTGATGACAGCAGTGGTGATCTCTGATGCACGTTTAAACATGAATGAAAAAATCACACTACAACAGGGTGATTTTTCATGTTCAGGTTGTAAGAGTTCAAGCTCGACGTTACGTGTCGGAGACACGATGAATCGTGCTGAAGCTTTATTGTTTGCACTGATGAAATCTGAAAACCCGGCTGCAGCAGCGTTGGCACGTACCTATCCAGGTGGTCGTAGTGCTTTTATTTCTGCCATGAATAGTAAAGCCAAAGCATTGGGTATGAATTCAAGTAAATTTCTGGAATCTACCGGATTGCATCCGGGCAATAAGTCATCTGCAAGAGACTTGGGGATTCTGGTAAACACCGCTTCGCAATACGGCTTGATCCGACAGTTCTCAACCACAGCAAGTTATGACTTTAATCTGGGTTACCGTGTGTTGAAATCGAATAATACCAATGCACTAGTACGTAATGGTGGCTGGAATATTAATATTTCTAAAACCGGTTTTATCAATGAAGCTGGACGTTGTGTAGTGATGCATACCACCTTAAATAACCGTCCAGTAGTCGTAGTGTTGCTTGGAGCAGATTCATCTGCTGCACGTACCAATGATGCAACACGTCTCATGACTTGGGTGTCTAGTTTGCCGAAACAGCGTGTTTAAGCTTTTATAAAATATTTAAGTCATAAAAAAGCCCTGCAGATGCAGGGCTTTTTGATTCTGTCTCTTACATATTAGACAGTATAGAATCGCGTACTTGATCCAATGTTGCATCGATCGACAGCATTACTGCATCAGAACATTGTTTGATTGCAGTATCGGGATCTTTCAGACCGTTACCTGTCACAGTACAAACAATTACTGAGCCTTCAGCAATCTTGCCAGCTTTGATGTCACGAATTGCACCGCCGATAGACGCTGCAGAAGCAGGTTCTACGAATACACCTTCGTACATGGAAAGTAGACGTTGTGCTTCAAGAATTTCAGCATCAGTCAGTTCGTCGAACCAACCTTGAGAATCACGAACAACTGCTTTGGCATGGTTCCAGCTTTGTGGATTACCAATACGGATTGCAGTTGCCACAGTTTCAGGGTTTTCTACTGGCGCACCACGTAGGAACGGTGCAGCACCAACCGCCTGGTAACCGACCATTGTCGGAAGGCCTTCAGGTTTAGGACCAGTGAACGCATCAGTTGCAGGGTCATAAACCACTTGCTCAAACTGATCAGCAGGTTGGTTGGCAACGGCTTCGGTATAACCCATCCAGTGTGCAGTGATGTTACCTGCGTTACCGACAGGTAGGCAGTGGTAGTCAGGCGCACGGCCCAGCTCATCTACGATTTCGTAAGCAATGGTTTTTTGACCTTGCAAACGGTATGGATTGATTGAGTTCACGATCGTCACCGGAGCTTTATCCGCAATTTCTTTCACCAGACGCATACCATCGTCAAAGTTACCGCGAATCTGCATGGTGATCGCGCCATACATCATCGCTTGTGCCATTTTACCCATGGCAATTTTGCCTTCAGGAATTAACACAAACGCTTTCATGCCTGCACGTGCAGCATAGGCAGCCGCAGCAGCAGAGGTGTTACCTGTAGAGGCACAGATAATGGCTTTTGAGCCTTCTTCAGCGGCTTTGGTCACCGCCATGGTCATACCACGGTCTTTAAATGAACCAGTCGGGTTTAAGCCCTCGTACTTCACATAAATTTCAACATTTTTGCCAATAATGCGCGGAATATTCGCAAGCTTAATCAGTGGTGTATTACCTTCGCCTAGAGAAACAGCAGGGGTAGTTGCAGACACTGGTAAACGGTCGCGATAGCGGTCAACTAAACCAGTATAACGATTGGCATTCGACATGATGATGTTCCAATTGTGTGTAGAGCTTGGTGAGGAGTGTAAACCCCTCAACCCGATTAATTATCAAGCGATTCTAAACGAATTCGCACAATTTCGCCATGAATGACAGGAAGAGCTTGAATTTGCTTTAACGCTTCATCCATTTTCGCTTCCTTAACTGGATCAGTCAGGATCACGATAGGAATAAGGTCTTTTAAGCGAGACTGCTGCATGATGGCATCGATACTAATACCGTTACGGCTCAGAATAGAGGTCACTTCTGCAAGAACGCCGGTTTGATCTTCAGCGTTAATACGGATGTAGTAGCCTGTGGTCATTTCTTCACGAGAAAGAATTGGCAAGTCGCTTAAGCTTTCAAAAGCCAGTTGTGGAATGGTACCTGCGCCATCTTCAGTGTAAGAAATGTCACGCACGATATCCACCACGTCAGCGACTACAGCAGATGCTGTAGGACCAGCACCAGCACCAGCGCCATAGTAAAGTGTAGGGCCAACGGCATTGGCTTGTACCAGGACTGCATTCTTCACGCCATTTACATTGGCGATCAGTTGCTCCTCAGGAATCAGGGTCGGGTGAACACGAAGTTCAATCCCTGTTTCTGTACGACGAGCAATACCAAGGTGTTTAATACGGAAACCTAAGTCTTCAGCATATTTTACATCTTGAGCCGTGATTTTGCTGATGCCTTCGGTGAAGACTTTATCAAATTGCAGCGGGATACCAAATGCAATCGATGCAAGTAAGGTTAGTTTATGTGCGGCATCAATACCTTCAACGTCAAAGGTTGGATCTGCTTCAGCATAACCCAGTTCTTGCGCTTCTTTCAGTACATCTTCAAAAGCACGGCCTTTGTCACGCATTTCAGTCAGGATAAAGTTACCTGTACCGTTAATGATGCCCGCCAGCCAATCAATTTTGTTGGCAGCCAAGCCTTCACGCATGACTTTAATAATCGGGATGCCACCTGCCACCGCTGCCTCGTAAGCAATTTGCACAGCGTTGTCATCAGCAAGTTTGAACAGTTCATTACCGTGTTCAGCGAGCAAAGCCTTGTTCGCAGTCACAACCTGTTTGCCATGCAGGATGGCTTCTTTAATGACTTCATAGGCAGGATGAATACCACCCATCACTTCAACCACAACATCAACATCTGGCTGACGTACGATCTCTAGCAGGTCAGCACTTTGCTTGATGCTGTCATCAAGTTCCAGGTCAGGACGCGGACGACGGGTACCCACATAAGTAATTTGAATTTCACGACCGGTGCGACGTTTAATCTCAGCAGCATTTTGTTTTAATAGTTTAAGGGCACCACCACCCACAGTACCAAGACCGAGGATTGCCAGACGAACTGGTTTCACGTCACACTCCAAATATAAACAGTTTTTTACGAGAGCCTAGATCATAGCTAAAAAAACGCGCTGACTCTAGGGTGATCTCAGAATATCTTTATGTATAACATAAAGTAAAATAACTTATTAAAATGAGTTATTTAAGACGGTCCAAAAGTTCAGCGGTCGACATGTATCCGCCCAGGTAAACACCCTCTGAACTATAGACACCCGGGGTACCGTTCACACCGATATTCAGACCCATTTGATATTGATCTTTCACAGGATTTTGACAGGTTGCTGGTGTAATTGATCCACCGGCAATAGCAGTATCAAAGGCAGCACGACGGTCGGCACTACACCAGATTGCTTCCATGGCTGGCATATGCTGCTCACCACGTGGCCATGCGATATAACGTACCTCAATGCCTTTATTGTTCATCTCATCCATCTGTTCGTGGAATTTATGGCAGTACGGGCAGCTAACATCGGTAAAGACATAGATAATATGCTTGGCTTTGTTGCCTTTGGCAGGGTAAATCAACAGGTCTTCGGCTTTTAGTGCTGCAAAGATTTTCTTGTTTACATCGGATTGCAGGGATTCGCTGACATTATGCAGCTGTTTGTCACCCAGACGGATCACATCACCCTGAATGATGTATTTACCATCACTGGTCGCATAGACAGACGACATGCCTTCCAAGCTAACCCAGAACAGATTAGGTACTTCAGTGGTTTTAACACCAGTGATTTTTGCCTTAATACCAGCCTTTTTGAAGTGACCTTCCAGGGTTGAGATCAGGCGTTGCTGAGCATTACGTTCTGATACGGTAGATGCTTCACCCGTCGCTGGTGCACTTGCAGTTAAAGTATCTGACTTTTTATCGTTTTGATTAGAGTTGGAGCA
Source organism: Acinetobacter sp. LCT-H3 (assembly GCF_001866125.1). NCBI lineage: Bacteria > Pseudomonadati > Pseudomonadota > Gammaproteobacteria > Moraxellales > Moraxellaceae > Acinetobacter > Acinetobacter sp. LCT-H3. The sequence goes on from NZ_MODX01000001.1 coordinate 51,770, forward strand.
AGCAGTAAGACTGAAACCTGCAGCAAGCATACATGCGATAAACAGACTGGAGCGGGCAAATGTCATGGATAACCCTTTTTGTTCTTAGATAAAAATAGATGCCTAGCATAACAAAAAAATAGTTTGCAGGTTGAACTTCTCTGTACACGTGGTCAGTTCAGGTTCAGGCCCGTGGATGATGTGACGCATGCAGCTGTTGCATACGCACTTGTGCCACGTGGGTATAAATTTGGGTGGTCGACAGGTCACTATGTCCCAACAGCATCTGCACGACACGTAGATCTGCACCATGATTCAACAGGTGGGTGGCAAAGGCATGACGCAAGGTATGGGGGGAAAGCTCTGCCTGGACACCGGCCTGTAGTGCGTAACGCTTGATCGCATACCAGAAATTCTGTCGGCTCATGATACCACCATGCTGAGTCAGGAACAGATAGTCGGTTGCTGTCTTGTACAGTTGCGGACGTGCTTCATTCAGATATTTCTCGATCCATTCGCAGGCGACCTGCCCCATGGGTACTAATCGTTCTTTGTTGCCTTTACCTACGATACGCAGATAGCCCTGTTTTAGGTTAATCAGTTCCAGTCGCAGGTTGAGTAATTCTGTCACACGTAATCCACAGGCATAGAGTACTTCCAGCATTGCCCGGTCACGTAAACCCAAGGCAGTATTAATATCCGGTGCATTGATTAGTGCTTCAACATCGGCTTCAGAAAGATCTTTGGGCAGGGCACGTCCCAGTTTTGGTGTCTTGTGTGCAGCAACCGGATTGTCATTTCTCAGCTTTTGTTCACGCAAGAATTTATAAAATGAGCGCAGGGCGGACAAACAGCGTGCAATTGAACGTGGACTTTTTTGCTGTTTGGTCAGCTCAATCAATACATCCGAGACATCATCATGATCCCATTCTGGTAAGGCTTTAGTTAGACAACTACTGCATTGAATTAAATCAGATAAATAAGCATTCCGTGTATGAGGACTTACGGTATGTGCAATCAGATAGTCACGATAGCCGTGCAGAAACTGGGTATTTTCTGGAATCTGGACAGGAGCGGGAATACGGGGTTTTTTATTCAACATAGGATGAAAGAATCTGATCTAAAAAAGCGATAATGAGTATTGATATTCTCCAATGTAGTTTAATTTTATTACAGTGTCGATGTGATATAAGCTAAATCGGTTTGTAATTAATCTTATTTGTTAATTATTCTCATTTGTTTGTATACTGTACAAAATAGTTTAGGAATTTTCGCGGTGCGTTTGTCGGATTTGAAAGTGAAGCAAACAGCTATCATTCGAAAGGTTAATCGAACTACTGATGGCGAGGGCGCTCAACACGATGTCGTGGCGAGTCGCCTGGAAACGTTGGGTTTTGTGCCTGGCACAGAAGTGCAGGTCATTACCAAAGGTATTTTTGGTGGGGATCCGATTTTAATTCAGGTCGGTTTTACCCGTTTTGCCCTGCGTAAGTCAGAGGCAGCCAAAATTGAAATTGAAGCTGGAGTGTCGGCATGAGTGATGCCTTACGTATTGCCCTTGTCGGTAACCCTAACTGTGGTAAAACCTCATTATTCAACCATTTAACAGGTACGCGTCAAAAAGTCGGCAACTATGCCGGAGTGACAGTAGAACGTAAAGTCGGTCACTTTACTTTGCCATCGGGCAAGGCTGTGCGTGTACTGGATTTACCGGGGACTTATAGTCTGGATGCTACCAGTCCGGATGAAGCGATTACCCGTGATGTTGTACAGGGCAAAATTGCAGATGAAGAACAGCAGGATGCATTCCTGTGTGTGGTCGATGCCACCAATCTGAAACTGCATCTCGGTCTGGTTCTGGAAATGATCCAGCTCGGCCGTCCAGTGTTACTCGTTCTGAACATGATGGACGAAGCACGCCGTCGTGGGATGCAGATCAATACCCAGAAATTGTCCGAGCGTTTAGGTGTACCCGTTGCTGAAACGGTTGCGGTGCGCAAGTCAGGTGTTGAGAACCTGATGAATGCACTGGATCAGGGAAAATATGCTGTTCCAGAGACTGAAATGACTGGCTTAAGCGGTGACAGTCATCACAAAGTTGAAAGCATCCTGAAAGATGTGGTGAACTTTGTAGATCAGGAAGACAAGCGCACCGATTTTCTGGATAAAATTTTCCTGCATCCGGTACTCGGTCTGCTTAGCCTAGCGGTGATGATGTTCGTGATCTTCCAGGCAGTATTTGCCTGGGCAGCACCCTTCATGGATGGGATTGAAACCTTCTTCGGCTGGCTCGGTGAGGTAGTCGGAGACAACATTGCCCATCCTTTGCTGAATAGTCTGCTCGTAGATGGGATTATTGCCGGTGCCGGCGGCGTTGTAGTGTTCCTGCCACAGATTCTGATCCTGTTCTTCTTTATCTTGGTATTGGAAGAATCCGGTTATCTGCCACGTGCTGCATTCCTGCTGGATAAATTGATGTACAAAGCCGGTCTTTCTGGTCGTGCCTTTATCCCATTATTGTCGAGCTTTGCCTGTGCAATTCCGGGCATCATGGCGTCACGTACCATTAGTGATCCACGGGATCGTTTGACCACAATTTTTGTAGCACCCTTGATGACCTGTTCGGCTCGTCTGCCGGTATATGCATTGCTGATTGCCGCATTTATTCCATCACAGTCGGTCTGGGGTATTTTTAACCTGCAAGGCCTGGTGCTGTTTGCTCTGTATATGGCAGGCATTCTAAGTGCGCTGATTGTTTCGTTTGTGTTGAAGTTTTTCAGCAAAGACAAATCAGAGCATATGCTGCTAATGGAGCTGCCAAGTTATCGTTTTCCAGATATCAAGAACGTCTGGATTGGTTTGCTGGATCGCGGCAAGATCTTCTTGAAGCGTGTTGGTGGCATCATCTTCGCATTGTCGATTCTGCTGTGGTTCCTGTGTACCTTCCCGCAACCGCCTGAAGGGGCCACGTTGCCAGATATTGATTATTCTTTTGCCGGGATGATTGGTCATTTTATCCAGCCGATCTTTGCACCGTTAGGCTTTAACTGGCAGATCTGTATTGCGCTGATTCCGGCAATGGCAGCTCGTGAAGTGGTTGTGGCTGCACTGGGTACAGTTTATGCCTTGTCAGCAGTTGATGAAGATGCGATGTCTGAAGGGCTTGCAGCTTTGATTAGCGGTGGCGGTGAATTAGGCTGGACACTGGCAACCGGTTTATCGTTACTGGTGTGGTTTATCTATGCACCACACTGTCTGGCAACTCTGGCAACAGTAAAACGTGAAACAGGTTCATGGAAAACTGTGGGCTTTATGACAGTTTATCTGTTTGGTCTGGCATATATCATGTCATTCCTGACTTATCAGATTGCTTCACACTATTTCGGTTAATACTGACTGAAACAGCACAGTGAAGGGGAGATTGAGATGATTGAAATTCTGATTGTGACGGCACTGGTGCTTTGGAGTGCAGTGGTAGTATTTAAGAAGGTATTTCCGAATACTTCACGCTCGGTCTTCCTGAAGCTATCCAATGCTTGTGAAGCCCAAGGCTGGCATAAGCTGGCGAAATGGTTAAAACCTGCGATGGCCAGTGGCTGTGGAGGCAATTGTGCCTGTCCGGCATCCGAGCAGCCAGCAGAGAAAAAGCCTGCTCAGCAAGCTGTGAAATGGAAATAATTTTCCAGCAAAATTAAAAGTGAAAAAGCCATCATTTTTATGATGGCTTTTTTATGCAATATACAAAAAAATCTGCAGAAAGATGAAACAGAAAAAGCATTCAAAACGGCAAAGTGCTAACATTTCAAAAGTTTCAAATTAGACCAGAACATGAGGCAAAAATGTTAATACAACGTGGTGGACTTAAGGTCGTTGCAGGACTTGGAATTTCAGGTGTTGCAGCAGTCAATTTCTTACATGACAAGGGCTACCGCGTTGCAGTAACAGACTCCAGGGCAAATCCACCGGGGCATGACCAGATTCCTGCCGAAGTACAAACCAGCTTTGGTAAATTTGACCAGGAATTATTGCTATCAGCAGAAGAAATCGTCATCAGTCCGGGGCTTGATCCGAAACTTCCTGAAATTCAGGCAGCGATTGCCAAAGGTATTCCGGTGGTGAGTGAAATCCAGATTCTGCGCCGTTCTACCGATAAACCCATTGTTGCGATTACCGGTTCAAATGCCAAAAGTACCGTCACCACATTAATTGGTCTGATGGCCGCAGATGCGGGTAAGAAAGTGGCCGTTGGTGGCAACCTTGGCCGTCCTGCGCTGGATCTGACCAAAGATGATCCTGAACTTTATATTTTAGAGCTTTCAAGTTTTCAGCTGGAAACCACGTCGAATCTGAATGCTGAAGTGGCAGTCGTGCTGAATATGAGCGAAGACCATCTGGATCGTCATGGTGACATGATGGGCTACCACACAGCAAAACACCGTATTTTCCAGGGTGTCAAAAAAGTGGTGTATAACCGCGATGATTCACTGACTCGTCCACTGGTTCCGGATGTAACGCCAATGCAAAGCTTTGGTTTAAATGCACCTGATATAAACCAGTACGGCGTGTTACGTGACACGGATGGCACGATCTGGTTAGCGCGTGGACGCGAACGTTTATTGAAAAGTTCTGAGATGTATATTCAAGGCACGCACAATGTCGCGAATGCTTTGGCCTGTTTGGCTTTAGGTGAAGCAATTGGCTTGCCAATAGACAGCATGCTGGAAACACTAAAAACCTTCAAAGGGCTGGAGCATCGCTGTGAATTTGTCAAAGAAGTTAATGGTGTGCGTTATTATAACGATTCTAAAGGTACCAACATCGGTGCGACTCTGGCCGCTTTAGACGGTCTAGGTGCGGCGATCGAAGCACAAGGTGGGAAAGTGGCAATCATTCTCGGTGGCGAGGGCAAAGGCCAGGACTTCTCTGCTTTACGTAATTCACTGTCTAAATATGCGAAGGTAGCAGTGTTGATTGGTGTAGATCGTCCAATCATTGAAGCAGCAATTGAAGGAACCACGACACTTGTGCATGCGGAAAGCCTGCAGGAAGCAGTAGAAATCTGCCAGAGCAATACCCAGCCACATGATGTCGTGCTATTGTCTCCGGCATGTGCAAGTTTTGATATGTTCTCAGGCTATCCTGAGCGTGGTCGTCAGTTCGTTGCGTATGTCAACGCACTTAATTAAGAACAACAAGGATTCGTGATATGGCTGAGTTTGCTCAGACTGCGATCAATAAAATTACTCAAATCTACGAGCAGTGGCTACCTAAGTTACCCGCTGAAGTTAATCCACGTAATGTGCTGATTTTCTGTGTATTGGCTTTGCTGTGTATTGGTTCAATCATGGTGGCATCCGCTTCGATGCCGTATGCAGAACGAATTAATGGCAATGCCTTTCACTATATTACCCGACATGCCATCTCGATCGGGGCTGGGGCAGCAGTCGCCTATGCTACTTATAAGATTCCTTTAAATCGCTGGTTTAACAGTACTTTCTTTTTATGGTTTGTGACCATTCTGCTGCTATTGGCAGTATTGCTGGTCGGTACTGAAGTCAATGGTTCCAAGCGCTGGATTCGTCTTGCTGGCTTTACCTTACAGGCTTCCGAAGTAGCGAAGGTAATGATGGCAATCTTCACCGCAGACTACGTAGTACGTCGTGCTGAAGAGGTACGTAATAAGATTTCCGGTTTGGGACGCTTAAGTATCATCATGGGGGCAACCATCCTGTTGGTCATGCTTGAGCCGGACTTGGGGGCAACCGTAGTCATCACGCTAACCATGCTTGGAGTATTCTTCCTGGCGGGTGCGCCGTGGAACCAGTTTGGTCTGGCTTTCGGCGTCATTATTGGTGCGTTGATCGCTGCAATTGCTTTTGAGCCATATCGTCTGCAGCGTTTCCTGTCTTTCTCGAATCCTTGGGAAGATCCGCTGGGTACGGGTTATCAGCTATCAAATGCGCTCATGGCTTTTGGTCGTGGAGAATGGATGGGTGTCGGTCTGGGACACAGTATTCAGAAAATGTCTTACCTGCCTGAAGCCCATACCGATTTTATGCTGGCAATTCTGGGTGAGGAATTCGGTTTTCTGGGCATTGCGATCGTTCTGATTCTGTCTTTCAGCATGATTGTCTGCTGTATTCGCATTGGTCATCGTGCCCTGAAAAACCATTACCTGCGTGCTGGTTATCTGGCATATGGCATCAGTATCATTTTCCTGTTACAGGTTTTGGTGAATGCAGGCATGAACATGGGCATGCTGCCAACCAAAGGTTTGACCCTGCCATTTATCAGTTATGGTGGTTCTTCGCTGATTATGTGTGCCATGATGATCAGCCTGATTCTCAAGATTGATGCCACGACTCGTGAAAGTAATCCAAGCCGTGAGGAATCAAGCTTCTAGATTAGACTGACGGTTCGAGTCAGGCTGGGCATGGTCGAGAACTGTGCTTGGCATGACCGTACCGCAGTGATTGCAGCGCACAAAAGCATCCTTGGCTTTCGACAGGGGAATCAAGGGAATAAAGAATAAGGAAAAATAATTACGCTGCTGTCTCAGCTCGTAACCGGCTCGGGTTCGGCACACTGGACATAAGAACTGACTTTTTTCGATGACTTTGGTTTTCGGTCCAACACCAAAAATAAAAAACATAGACTGACTTCCACCTGAATTTTTCTTTAGCTTAAGCCAAAACAGCCCTTTATAAATAGTAGCCTTGTAGCTCAGTTGTGTGTGGAATCCGTTCGATATTCCATTGTGCCACCGCCTGTTTCAGCATTTTTTCCGGAGTATCCAGTTCAACTTCAGCCTGATGCAAAGCTTTAAGTACCTGTTTTAATAATTGCGGCGCCTGAGTTAAATCCAGTGCTTGCGCCAGATTCTGTTTAGAGAGTTTCTGACCCTGATCATTCATTGCGAGTGGCAGGTGCATATACTGCAGACGAGGGTAGCCGAGCAATTGGCCTAGATAAATCTGACGTTCGGTATTATCCAGCAGGTCCGCGCCACGTACCACATGAGTTATGCCTTGCAGGTAATCATCCACCACGACTGCCAGCTGATAGTTAATGATGCCATCACGGCGCTTCAGGATAAAATCTCCCAGATCATGCTTAAGATTAGAGCAATGATGACCTTGCAGCGGATCATCAAAACAGATTTCGACATTTTCAACTTTTAAGCGAATGGCCTGATGTTCGAAAGCTAAGCCTAAATCGCGGCAGGTATCCTGATAGATATGATTGGAACCGAGCATCTTGCGCGTGCATTGGCAGGCATAGACCAGACCCTGCTGACGTAGCTGTTCAATCACAGCATCATAAATGTCCAGGCGGTCTTTCTGAAAAATGATTGCGGCATCGGGATCGAAACCAAAGGCATCCATGGCACGAAGAATATGATCTTCACTACCGGGATAAATGCGGGGAATATCTGTGTCTTCAATACGAACCAGCCATTGACCCTGATGGGCACGGGCATCACAGTAGCTGGCGACTGCAGTAATGAGGGAACCAAAATGTAAAGGGCCGGTTGGCGATGGCGCGAACCGACCTGAGTAGCGAGTTAGCGAAACATCGTTTCGCCGCTGCGCATGAGGAGCATGCTCCGCAAGGGAGCTGTGCTCGGCTGAGGAATTCTCAACAGTCACGATTAACCGTTATTTTGCTTCTCTTTGATTTCAGCAAGGGTCTTACAGTCAATACACAAAGTCGCAGTTGGACGAGCTTCTAAACGACGCAGACCGATTTCGATACCACAAGTTTCACAGAAACCGTAGTCATCATTTTTGATTGCTTCAATAGACTGTTCGATTTTGCGAATCAGTTTACGTTCACGATCACGGGTACGTAGTTCGATCGCAAATTCTTCTTCTTGTGTTGCACGGTCGTTTACATCTGGAAGTGCCGTATTTTCGTCTTGCATGGTATTCAGCGTACGGTCAACTTCTGTCATCAACTCAGCTTTCCAGGCCAGCAGAATCTGGCGGAAGTGTTCAAGCTGACCTTCAGACATGTATTCTTCATTTTTTTTCGGTTGATAAGGTTCGATACCAAATAAGCTAGCAGTAGAACCACCTTCAGTCGTTTTTGGCTTAGATTTGCGCACACGTTTTGTAGCTTTTTCATCTACCACATCAGTTTGTTCATCTAAGACTTGATTTTGGTTGTCATTCGCCATTTAGGGCATTCCTCATCATATGCGTAGGTAACTACGCAAAAAATATGGTGATATGCAAATTTTTATCCACCCTGAAGAAGGATTATCCTCCTATAGGGGTCGTCATCATATAGACTTTTTATGCGTTTTGATAGTCTTTGATGGCGGGATTGTAGATATCACGTTTCCTTTAAGAGCAATAAAGTAAAGCAAAAAAAACAAATTGAAAAGTTAATAACCTGAAATTTCAGTATTAATTTTAGCTTGCTTTAAAACTACCCTTTGAATGTAAGTCTGGTACTCACCATTGTCTTTTAATTGTAATACGCGATAGCCGGGCTGCGCCTGGTCTAAGGCAAAATTTTCGCTCAAGGGTTTGAACTGTACACTGGTTGAAGGGGTGGACAGATAGCGCACACCCTGCCATTCATTTTCAGAATCCTGATGCACATGTCCAAATAGCACCATTTTGACATTGGTATGTCGTGCAATCACATCTTTCAATGCTTCCGAATTTTTCAGCCGATGCTGGTCAATCCAGTGTGATTGCATCGCAAAAGGATGATGATGACAGGTCACGATCACATACTGCTTGCTATGCTCAAGCAATAACTGTTCCAGCTGATCCAGCTGTTTTTGTTCTACCCAGCCATCGACCCGACCTTTTACAGCACTGTTGAGCAGAATTAAAGTCCAGCAACCAAAGCTAATCGCATGCGCTTCATCACTATTTTTATAAAAAGGGAAAATAGCGAGATAATCATCATGATTACCCGGAATCTGATAATGCGGCACATTCCAGGCCTGCATAAATTGTAAGTAACGTTGATAGGTAGATTCTGCTGCAACCTGGGCCAGATCTCCGGTATGTACCACCGCATCAATATACGGAAAACGCTGCTGAATGTCGTGTACGACCTCTAAAAAGCTTTGCTCCGGATTCATGCGGGCAAATTCAAGCTCAGGCTGGTCCATCAGATGCGTGTCTGAAATCTGGATGAGCGTCCAGACTTTTTCAGATGCAGGAGTAGAGGTCTGTGTCATCTGATCTACTCCTTTGGATAGGCTGTTGAGATATGTTGCTGTAACCACTGTAATGCCATAATGACAGGCGCATTTTTGAGGCGGTTATAACGGAATAATTCTGGAAGGTGGGCATAATCAAAAATATGCAGCTGGATATTTTCCCCTTCATCCGGCATGCCATGTACACCGCCATGTTCAGGCAGTTCTGCCTGAGCCACATAAAGGTGGAACAGTTCAGAGCAGGCACCCGCTGAAGGATAGAAACTATACAGATGTTGCAGCTCCTGGATTTCACAGCCAGATTCTTCCAGTGCTTCACGACGGATGCAATGCTCTGGAGATTCATCACCATCTAAAACCCCGGCGATAATTTCCAGCTGCCATGGGGAATCGGTATCATCCAGTGCACCAATACGGAACTGCTCGATCAGGGCAAATTTTTGTTGTTGGTCATTATAAATCAGCACCCCAGCTGCAGGACGCCGCGCAATCAGTTCACGCTGAATCGGAGGAATATATTTATTGCTCTCAAAAAGACGATGACTCAGCTGCACTTTTTCGACTTTCACGAATCCTTGATACAGATATTCGCGCTGTTGCAGGTCGACATCATTATAGTTATAGGACGCTTGCTGAATAATCTTCATAAATCAGAAAAGGATGAAAACATTTATTTCATCCTATCTGAGTTTTTAGCAAAAACAACTGATTTTCAGTGGGAATTAGACTTTGTGATATAAATTTCGACCACTTTCAATGAAGCTGGTTTTCATGCTGTTAAGACCTGCTTCAACCTCTGGATCGAGCTCTGCTGCCTGCTGTGCATTTTTCTGATTATTCGCATAATCCCGCACATTCTGGGTGATCTTCATCGAACAGAATTTCGGACCGCACATCGAACAGAAATGCGCTGACTTATGTGCCTCTTTCGGCATGGTCTCATCATGCATGCTGCGCGCCGTATCCGGGTCCAGACTCAGGTTAAACTGGTCTTCCCAACGGAACTCAAAACGGGCTTTGGACAGGGCATTGTCACGTGCCTGTGCACCCGGATGGCCTTTGGCCAGATCCGCTGCATGTGCGGCAATCTTGTAGGTGATGATACCGTCTTTCACATCCTTTTTATTTGGCAGACCCAAATGTTCTTTTGGCGTCACATAACACAGCATCGCGGTGCCATACCAGCCGATCATCGCGGCACCAATGGCAGAAGTAATATGGTCGTATCCCGGAGCGATATCGGTGGTCAGTGGTCCTAAGGTATAGAAAGGCGCTTCTTTGCAGACTTCCAGTTGCAGATCCATATTTTCCTTGATCATATGCATTGGCACATGGCCCGGACCTTCAATCATTACCTGTACATCATGTTCCCAGGCACGATGGGTCAGTTCGCCTAAAGTACGTAGCTCGGAGAATTGTGCTTCATCATTGGCATCCTGAATACAGCCTGGACGCAGGCCATCTCCCAGACTGAACGAGACGTCATAGGCTTTCATGATTTCGCAGATCTCATCGAAATGGGTATACAGGAAGTTTTCCTGATGATGGGCCAGACACCATTGCGCCATGATTGAACCACCACGGGATACAATCCCGGTCAGACGGTTCGCAGTCAGTGGTACATAACGTAATAACACGCCAGCATGAATCGTAAAGTAATCCACGCCCTGTTCGGCCTGCTCAATCAGGGTATCTTTAAAGATTTCCCAGGTCAGGTCTTCGGCTACACCATTCACTTTTTCCAGCGCTTGATAAATTGGCACAGTACCGATTGGCACAGGGGAGTTACGGATAATCCATTCGCGGGTTTCATGAATATTCTGACCTGTCGACAAATCCATAATCGTGTCAGCACCCCAGCGGGTTGCCCAGGTCATTTTTGAAACTTCTTCTTCAATCGATGAACCCAGTGCCGAGTTACCGATGTTGGCATTAATCTTGACCAGGAAATTACGCCCGATGATCATCGGTTCGCATTCAGGGTGGTTGATATTGGCTGGAATAATGGCACGACCCGCTGCAACTTCCTGACGCACGAATTCTGGTGTGATTTCAGTCAGGTTTTTCGCACCAAAGTTCTGTCCGGCATGCTGGCGCATATCAACACCTTCACGCTGGCGCAGATTTTCACGGATGGCGATGTATTCCATTTCCGGTGTAATAATGCCTTGCTTGGCATAGTGCATCTGGCTGACATTGTGACCGCGTTTGGCACGACGGGGTTTTTGAATATGCGCAAAGCGGATATTGGCAGTACGGATATCGCGTAGGCGCTGGCGACCAAATTCGGAACTTAAGTCTTCTAGTACTTCGCTATCACTACGCTGTTCAATCCAGCTTTCGCGTACATGCGGCAGACCTTTATTCAGGTCAATCGTGATTGCAGGATCGGTATAAGCACCAGACGTGTCATACACCATTAAAGGTAGATTTTTTTCACCGCCCAGGCCAGTTGGGGTATCTGTCAGTGAGATTTCACGCATCGGTACCTGAATATCAGGGCGTGAACCTTGAATATAGACTTTGCGGGAAGCTGGTAAAATACGGGTGAGATCTCGAGCTTCTTGCTCATGATGAGCATCAGTTGCGGGAGTGGAGAGATTCGTTAATTGGTTCATGGTAATGATCCTTAGAATGACATCAACGAATCAAGCACGACCAAAAACGCAGGCGGATCTATCTTATAGATAGAAAGAGGGCTTTAAGTTTTTAGAGGCTTGATTCCTACGCAGGTCTTAACCTGATCAGGTTCAACGGTACTCACCATCAAATTGCACTCTAAAAGGCTATTTTGGTGATCTCAGCGAGTGATTACTCGCGCTCCGTCAAGCTCAGGCGATCATATAATAGTTAGGGAATAAAAAGTAGACGTGATTCGCTACTTTCCAGCAGAAATATGCAGTAAAGATTTCAGGAAGACAGGGCTGCTATAAACAGATGGCGTCCCTGAAACAGTCTTTTTTATAGTCTTGGGCTGGCATCTGAATTCCGGAATAATGTGCAATCTGTTCCCAGGCTGAACGGTTCTGATATTCGCTGTCAAGCACCTGTCTGCGCTGCTCTTCATTCATATCCAGAAATTCTAGAAAGCGTTGTGCCTTGGAAGTGATACCACTTTCATTTCCTTTAGACAGGCCGATAATGGTTTCCAGATGGCTGTGATCAACCGCATAACGATCCCGGTAATCCTGGGAAATTGGCGCACTATTCATGCCATGAAACAGGAAATAGCTGTATTGCTGTAGCAGATATTCGGCATCTTTCTGGTAAGGGCTTTGCGGAAAACGCTTGAGATAATCCTCCCAATCCAGAATACGCGCAGCAATTTCAGCAGGTTCAATCATTAAGCGTTGTTGCGTGAATACCGGTTCAAGATTCTGCTGAGACAAGGTTTCAATAAAAGCACGTTCTGCTGCCGGGAGATAAGGTGCAAAGATACGAGCCAAATATTCAGGACTACGACGATAAGTCAGTTGCTGTTCCCCTTGCTCCACCACTTCGACATATGCTTGTCCCTTATGTTTAAGCAGGTACTGGTCACGGGCAGTCAGTTCAACAAAATGACTTTGCTGAATGGTCGGATGTTGAGCCATTTCCAGCGCATATTGTTCAAATGCACGTTGCTGGGCTGGTGTTCTTTCAACTTTCAGGAAACGGCTATACATGGCATTGGCATGACGCATCAGGTTTTTTTGCTGTTTATGCTCTAACAGTGGCAGACACACTTTAAGATTCTGATTGATCTGCTCAAGCGCAAAAGTCGTGCGCTGGTCATCAATTTCAGCCATCTGTTTTTCAATATTCTGGCACATCAGGCTAAAATCTTGAGTTGCAGTATTTTTCTTGACACTGGTTTCAGCAGGCTCAATTTCGACCTGCGGCTGTTTGGGCTGCTGACAGGCAAGCATCAGCAACAGCAACAGGGCAAGGCAGCTGGCAACTAAAATTGAGGAAAAACGTGTAGACACTATAACTCTATGCTCTGATACAAATAATGAATAACAGCGGGGAATGCGCCTATTGTATACATCTTGTGCCAATAGACTGTTTAGTATTGTGAAGCTGTTTGTTAAGCTGTTGTCATCGATTCAAAAATGTGAATCAATATAGGATAAGTTCACTTATTTGAATTAAAAAAATTAATAAAAATCATACGTAAGTTTAGGAATAGACAAGTAATATTTGTATCACTTTAAGATTCAAGCATTTGGCTATATTTTGTTATGTAAGACGATACAGCAGTTAGGGATTCACATTATAAATGAAGATAAAATTCATCCTTAGTGCCAGCCTATTGTGTTCAAGTTCTGCCGTATGGGCACTGGACTTGGTTGAGGCTTACGAACGTGCCAAACAAAATGATCCAAACTGGCAGGCCAATGTGCTGCAATATGAAGCCGACCAGCTGAATCTTGGAATTGCCGGCGGCAATTTACTTCCAACTGTAAGCTTGTCGGGAAATGTGACCCGAAAAAACCAGTCGACTGATAATTCTGGAACACAAGGCTTGCCTGCGGAATTTGGGGAATTACAGGGTTCAAGTACAACCACCCGACAGATTGCTGTGACTGCACGTCAACCTTTGTTTCGCTGGGATGCCTGGCAGGGATACAAGCAGGTCCAAACCTCAGTAGAATTGAGTGAAGTCAATTTGCGTCTGCAGAAGCAGCAGCATATTTTGCAGGTAGCGGAAGCTTATTTTAATGTACTGCGTCAGCAATCCCTGACCAGTGCCTATTTACAGGAAGAGCAGGCACTGGCTGAACAGTTGCGCATGATGAATGCCAAACTCAAAGAAGGTCTGGTAGCACGCAGTGATGTCAGCGAAGCCAATGCCCAATATCAGAGTGCTCAGGCCAACCGAATCGCCACACAAGTACAGTTGGTGTTGGCACAGGAGCAACTGGCGCAGTTAATTGGTCCTTATCAGGATAATCTGGCGGTCCTACGCAATGATTTCCAGTTCCAGAAACCATTACCAGCCAATATCCAGTCCTGGACCGAACTGGCACAAAGCCAGAACCTGGAAATTCTACAGGCTCGTCTGCAAAAGCGTTATTCCGAAGATGCCAAACGTGTTGAAGAAGCAGCACGCTATCCGCAAGTTGAAGCAGTGGCAACTTATGGTTATCTGAAACAGACGCCAGAAACCGTTTTATCTTCCAATGGAGACTTTGATCAGGTCGGAGTAGAGGTCAACTGGAATCTGTTTAGCGGTGGCCGTACCAGCAAGAATATCCAAAAAGCAGGAGTACTAGTGCAGCGTAGTGATGCCCAGCTGGATGCTGCGATGCGTAAAGCCAATACCGATGTGAAGCAGTCTTATCTACAGGTGGAAACAGATGAAGCCAAGCTGAATGCCCGCAAGGCGGCAATGGAATCAGCAGAAATTGTTTCCCAAGCATCCCGCGCACAATATCAGGAAGGGCTGAAAGCTATGGTGGATGTACTGCTGGCACAGCGTAATGCTTTTTCTGCCAAAACTGATTATCTGAATGCTAAGTATGATTACCTGATTCATGTGCTGCAGTTGCAGGCCTCAGTAGGGCAGCTCAATGAACAGCAGCTAGCGGAAATGAATGCCTGGCTAGTAGAATATAACTAAAATCTAGCAAGCTCTTTTGAATAGATTGCCACCCTACTTTCATTATTGCAGTGCTTTAGGACTGGGGGGATTCCTCTCTAATACGGTTCGATGCAGCGTTAATTTTCTAGGTAAATAAAGCTATAAAGAGACGTCGATTTATAGTAAATTTTTATTATAAATTAACAAAAATGAAATCCTAATTATTTGTTTAAGATAGTGAATCATTTAAATGTTAATAATTTTTAAGCAATAAACTAATGCAAAAGTTACAAAATATATTTTTTTTAATAAAAAAATAATACAAAAAAGCGTACAATTGTGCGAAATGTGATCCAATCTCCCTTGAAAGTGTGAAGTAGTTCTTGAATTCACGCAGGCATATTTAATGCAACAGATATTTATATAAGAAAATATCCGCATGTCTTCTGATCACATAATTAATTCTATTTAGGATGGTTTAGGCATCCTATTAAGCAAATTCACGCATTGAAGAAAAAATCTATGATCATAGATGAAAATAAAAAAGCAGGGTCTGGGCTTTACTTTACCGTACAGCTTAAGTTCGTTGTAGCATTTATTGGTGCCTGCTTCTGGGCAGGATTTTCAATATGGATCGCTCAAGATTGGATAGATGATCTGAGTAACTATATTGGTCAATTTGCGGCTATTTTTTTCGTATATGGTATAGCTATTATTCCTGGTTTTATGAATTCATTTGCAGCTTTTAGTCTGCTGATGGATCGAAGACCGAAGCGAGAACCTTTACCCGTTTATCCTGGGATTACAATGCTGGTTGCTGCCTATAATGAAGCTGCCTCAATTAAAGATACACTGGTCAGTATTGCTCTGCAAAAATATCCAGGACCATTACAAGTAATTGTTATCAATGATGGCTCCCAAGATAATACAGCAGATATTGTTCGACAGGCTGAAGCCAAATATCCTTGGCTAGCCTTGCTGGATTTAAAGAAAAATGCAGGTAAAGCCAATGCATTAAATCAAGGTTTAAAAATTGCCGAGCATGATCTTATCATTACTGTTGATGCTGACTCTTACTTACATAAAGTGGCATTAATTAATATTGTTGAGCGCTACAAGTTAGATCCCCCTAATACACGTGCTGTAGCTGGCAAAATTCTGGTGCGTAATTCTCGTGAGAATATGCTTACCAAGGTGCAGGAATGGGATTATTTTCTGGGCATCGCTGCTACTAAACGTTTGCAATCTTTATATCAAGGAACCCTAGTTGCTCAAGGTGCTTTTTCTATTTATGACCGTGATGCATTAATTGAGGTGGGAGGGTGGCCTGAATGTGTAGGTGAGGATATTGTGCTGACTTGGGCTTTATTAAAAGCAGGCTATCGTGTTGGGCATTGTGAGGATGCCTGTTTATTTACCAATGCACCCATGACTCTTAAAGTCTTTGTCAAACAACGTCAGCGTTGGGCACGTGGTATGATCGAAGCCTTTATTAAACATCCCGCTATTTTAATTAAACCAAGATTGTCTACATTTTTTATTCATTGGAATTTATTTTTTCCCTGGTTAGATATTGCTTTTACTTTTGGCTTTATCCCGGGGCTCATCTTGGCATGCTTTGGACACTATTGGATCGTTGGGATTATGACTCTTGCACTATTGCCACTGGCATTCCTACTTGGTCTACTTAATTACAAGATTGAGCGGAGCATGTTTAAAGATTTAGATCTCAAAGTAAGAAAAAATTTTGTTGGTTTCTTACTGTATGTGCTGACCTATAGTTTTTTGCTACAACCCGCCAGTATTTTAGGATATCTGGATGAAGTTTTCAGAACAAGAAAAACCTGGGGGACAAAATAAAATGAGAAGTTATAAAATCTGTCTGTATGGTGTTGCTTTAATCATTAGTATGACGAGTACCAGTAATTATGCAGATGTATTACAAGAAGAGAAAATTGGAAAAGAGCATGCGGCTGGAACTGAATTCTTTTTCAGTGACGATAGCGAAGGTTTCCAGACTCGTAAATTATCAGCAGAATTTTTGCCTCAATATGAAGATGCTGATCATTATTTAGGAGTACGTGGCAGTGCTTATCAATATAGAGCTGATGACTGGAAACAAGATGGTCAGAAGATCTCATTTATTGGACGTGATATTGAATCTGCTACCGCTAATGGCTGGGTCTTAGAAGCGGGGCTATTCGAGCAAGGTGCTCATACTTTATTAACCTTCGATGGTAGTTATCGTACGCTTCTTGCAGAAAAGACAGCTATTGAAGTTTTTGCTAACCGAGATTGGGTTGAAACCCAAGCTGCTTTAGAACATGGAACACATTTTACTTTTGTGGGTGCTGCACTGGATCAAGGTCTGGGAGATCATGTCACCGTAGTAGGAGTAGCGGGTTCACAGCTCTTTTCAGATGATAACCGCCGTGATCATGGACGAGTTAGGCTTATCTATCAGCCTTCACTTGACCTAGGCCTGACATTGCAAGCCCGATATCGCACTTATCGCAGTAGTGAGACGGATGTAGGGGGCGAGTACTTCAATCCGAAAGATTATCAAGAAAGCATGTTTGCTATCGGCTGGCGTAAACGTATTTCTGGATGGACCACCGGTATTACTGCCGGGCTGGGCCGTGAAAAAATTAATGATGATGCTAGTCAGAACACACGATTATTTGAATTGAACTTGCAAAGTCCTGTACGTAGTGAGCAGTTTTTGCGCCTGAATGCTGGATATAACCGCAGTGCTTCTTTCTATGGGCCAGATTATAACTATCGTTATGTTCGAGGTGAGTGGATTTTACGCTTTTAGGCAAATTGAACTGGTTCGCTGAATAGCGGTCTATTAGGCCGCTTTTTTTTAGATCTATGTTTGAGGGAATAGAACTTTTTCAGCTTCTTAACTATGTGTTTCCTCTTCTGAATCCTCCTCAAGGGTCCTGGCAATCTTTTCGATATTGAGGCTCTTTGCCATCGCGTCAAAGATTTGCTTATACACGCCGTCCTGATGATAAAGCTGATCATGCTCGCCATGTTCAGCAATAGCACCTTCTTTCATCACGTAGGTATAATCCGCATCAATAATCTGTGACAGGCTATGCGAGATAATAATCACGGTACGACCTTGCTTGATCTGATCCAGACTCTGCTTGATCTGTTCAGCAGCAATGGCATCCAGGCTGGCAGTCGGTTCATCCAGAAAAATAATCGGCGGATTTTTCAGGAACATGCGTGCCAAGGCAATGCGCTGCTGCTGTCCACCAGAAAGCTGCAAGGCATCGGAATCATAACCATTGGACAACTGTAAGATCTGTTCATGAATCGAAGCTTTCTGCGCAGCTTCAATGACATCTTGCATACTGGCACTGGTCTTGCCATAACGGATATTGTCAAAAATCGTGCCCTGAAAAATATGATTTTTCTGTAGAACCAAGCCAATATGATCACGTAAATACTGGGTGTCATAATCCTGAAGATCAATACCATCCAAGGTGATCTTGCCTTGCTGTGGTTGATAAAATTTATCCAGTAAACTAATCAAAGTGGATTTACCCGCACCCGATAAACCGACCAGCGCAGTGATCTTGTTAGGGCGGATTTCCATATTGATATCTTTCAGCGCATGGTGTCCATTCGGATAATAGAATTCGACATGGCTCAGCTGAAATTTACCCTGAACAGATGGCTTCTGCTGTCCACTGGATTCAATTTCATGATCTGCTTCCAGAATATTAAAGAAGCTCTCGGAATAGATCATGGCATCATTGACTTCATCATAAATCCGGTGCAACGAACGGATTGGTGCCGAGACATTATTAAACAACAACACGTGATACATGATCATGCCAATACTCATCTGACCAGCAAGTACAAAATAAGCGGTCAGAATAATAATAAGGACGATGCCAATCTGCTCAATAAAGGTTTTCAGACCATCAAACAGAAAACTGGTTTGACGGGTTTTCATCTGATTATCGGTCAGTTCACGCTGTAGGCCGAGCTGCTTTTCGGACTCAATCGACTCACGGTTAAAGGATTTAATTACGGTTATCGAGTTAATAATACTGAGAATGCCCTGACTCTTTTTCTCGCGACCATCTCTTAAACTACGGCGCCAGCCGCCCAGTTTTTGTGCCTGTTTGTAGGTCAGCCAGAAGTAAATTGGTACAATTGCCGTGGCTACCATCCCCACATAAATATTGGCATAGTACATCAGGCCCAAAGCTACAATCGCGCTGGTAAATAGCGGCAGGATATCAATAAAGAAGATCTGCACCAGACGCGTCAGTGAGCCAATACCACGGTCAATACGGGTTTGCAATTTACCGGCCTGGTTATTGTCCTGATTAAAAAAAGCCAATCGATAGGTCAGAAACTTTTCAATAATGCCTTGTGCCAGATCCTGAGATACAAAAATTCGCAACTTTTCCCCATAGAATTTTTGTCCAAACTGCACAAAAGCATTAATCACTTCTTTCACCAGCAAGATCGCTGAAATGGTAATCAGGATATGCCAGCCCTCATTCAGTCCTTCACCTGCTCCAAGCAGCTTATTGATACTGTCGACTGCATATTGCAAAGTGATCGCGTTGACCTGAGCGGTAAATGAACCGATCAGGGTCAATATCAGGGTCGCAATCACCAGCAGCCGGTAAGGACGGACAAAGGGACGCAGCTTGTGAAAGAGTTGCCAAAGATCCATGCAGTATTATTTTTATTGTGAAAGTTAAAACAAGTTTATGCCCCTGAATGATCATTCACAAGAAGCTGATTTGTATTGATTTGTGCAATTTTAGTTGTGTGCAGAAAGCGAAACTGACAGGATAAAAGCTCTAAAGAGAATGAAACTGACATGACACTGGATTTATTTTCACCCCAGCCTCAAACCAATCTTTTGCCCTGTGACGGGGTGGTAGAAGACCATGGTCTGATTTTGAATGGAGGGCAAAGTCAGAAATATCTCGACTATTTTTTGCAGCATCTGGCTTGGGAGCAGGATGAGGTTTTCCTTTTTGGCAAGCACCATGTCACTGCCCGTAAAATTGCCTGGTATGGTGATGCAAATTACCAATACCATTATTCGGGCAGCTTGAAGAAAGCCCATATCTGGCAGCCAGCATTATTGAGATTGAAACAGCATATTGAACAGCAGGTAGGTCATCCCTTTAATTCCTGTCTGGCCAACCTGTATGAACATGGTCAGCAAGGCATGGGCTGGCATAGTGATAATGAAGCCAGTTTGATGTCAAAACAGCATGAAACTGTCATTGCTTCTTTAAGTTTTGGTGCTACCCGGAAAATGCGTTTTAAGCATAACTATACTGGGGATCTGGTAGAGTTGCTGCTTCAAAGTGGACAGCTGATTGTGATGCGTGGGCAAACCCAGCAGTTCTGGAAACATCAAATTACCAAGACTACTAAAGTCATTACACCACGGATCAATCTGACCTTTCGCTATTTTTATCCCGAAAATTAGAAATATAGAAGGACCAAGATTACATGCGTATTTATTTAAGATTTCTTGTTTCACCTATCCATTAAAAAAGCATCCATCTGGATGCTTTTTATTTTAAGGATTCACTCCGACCGGATGTCGATACCAGCTTTCAATAAATAGCGCTGCTACAATACTGTCAGCCGCTAACTTTTTAGCCCGGCCTTGAGTCTGATAACTCTCTAATTCATCCCGCGCTTCACGTGTAGTGAGACGTTCATCGACCATCAAGGTTTCAATATTGGTTTGATGACGTAAACGGCGGGCAAATTTGCGTGCACGCGCAGAAAGTTCAGATTCTGTATCATCCATATTCAGCGGTAGACCGACTAAAAATAAAGTCGGTTGATATTGCTTGACGATTTTCAGTAATTTATCCCAGTTGGGGATTCCATCTTTCATCGGGAACAAGGCAAGAGGATTGGCACTTTCAATCAGGGATTGTCCAACCGCCATGCCCATTTTTTGTGTACCAAAGTCAAACGCCATAATCATCTGTGGCGCGTTTACATCAGGCATGTCCAATCTCAGAAGACAACCAGTTTCGATCTACGCCCATCTTTTTATAGGCAGCATCCCAACGGTCGTCATAAGGTAAATTAAAAATTAAATCCATATCAGATTCACAGATCAGCCACTCACCTTTGGCAATTTCTTTTTCCAACTGGCCTTTACCCCAGCTGGCATAGCCAAGTGCAATCTGGTAACGTCCGACACCTTGGTTATGGGCGATGGCATCTAGAATATCCTTGGATGTGGTAATACAGACATTTTCACCGACGGCAATTGAAGAATGCCAGGTAGGCTGACCGGTGTGCAGCACAAAACCGGCTTCAGGTCGCAATGGGCCCCCTTGCAACACTTCATGAGGATTGACATTATCTGCTTCGATTTCAAGATCATTCAATAATTCTTTAATTTGAATGCCTGCAGGTCGATTGATAATGATGCCTTGCGCTCCATCTTCGTCATGTCGTGCGAGATAAATGACCGTGTTGGCAAAAAAATCGTCACGCATTTCTGGTGGAGCAATCAGACAACGGTGTGTCAAATATTGTTTGTTCACCGAAAAGCTTCTCCTTAAAATCAATTTCTTGGCAAAGAAATCGTGTGATCTTCACCTTTAACTTACTAGAGCTTTGGTAATTCACCAACAGTTTTTTGTGAGCATTGTAATATTTTTAAACATGCTGAAACTTTAGCTGACGTAATTGACGCGCGTGTTGCAGTGTTGTTTCATTAATTTCCACACCGCCTGTCATTCGTGCAAGCTCTTGAATACGTTCGTCTTCTTCTAGATCAAGAATTGTGCTGCTAGCCGGATCGGTTTGCTGCTTTTTCACCAGCAGATGCTGATCAGACTGTGCTGCGACCTGTGCCTGATGGGTGATACACAGAATTTGTACATGCTGCGCCAGATCGGCCAACAGACGTCCCACAATTTCCGCCGTACCCCCACTAATGCCGACATCAATTTCATCAAAGACCAGAACTTCAGCTTCAGTTTTTTCAGCATTCATCACTTGCATTACCAGTGCAATACGGGACAGTTCACCACCGGATGCCACACGTGCCAGCGGCTGTGCCGGAATACCTTTATTGGCAGTAAATAACAACTGAATAAAGCTCAAGCCTTCACTGTTTGGTTCATCGAGCGGTTCAAATTTAAATTCAAAATAGGCTTCTGGCAGGGCAAGCTGTTTGACCTGTTCCGTCAGTTGTTTCGCCAATGGACCAGCTGCTTCACGACGAATCTCATCCAGATGCTGTGCTTTGGCCAAAAACTCCTGATAAGACAATTCAACTTGTTCCGCCAGTGTTTCTGGATCTTCGAGTTGATGCAATTGTGCTAGTTCAGCCTGCCAAGTTTCATACTCTTCCTTCAATAATTCGGGTTGGGTACGGTATTTACGTGCCAGACGGTGAAACACTTCAAGTTGTGAATTTAGCTCTTCCATACGTTCAGGATCAAAACTTTGACGATCCATAAAATGACGCAGGTTGGCTGTAGCATCTTCAATTTCACTCTGCGCATTGAGCAAAGAAGTGTGGATTTCAGAAAGCTGTTCACTGCGACCAGCATGGGACTCTACACGACGCAGAATAGAGGAAAGCTCCTGATTAATATTCTGTTCCGCTTCATCCAGGCCATTCAGACTATAGACACAGTCCTGCATGATCGCTTCATGATGAGAGAGACGATCAAATTCCTGTTCAATTTCCTGATAATCAATCTGTACTACATCTTCAAGTTCTTCGAGCTGTAGTTCCAGTGTTTCCATGCGCTGTTTACGGGTGGCTTGAGCATCAAGCGCTGCCTGATGCTGGCGGATATTTTTATGCCAAGTACTGTATGCATCACGAACTGCCTGGGCGGGCTCATAAAAATTATAATAACGGTCCAACCAGTGTTTTGGGTAAGGCGGCTCCAGTAGCTGTTGCTGGCTGTGCTGGCTATACAGTTGTACCAGTAAACGGCCAATTTCTTTCAGTTCAGACAGACTGCTTGGACGGCCATTAATCCATGCCTTGCTACGTCCCGTAGCAAAAATCACCCGACGCAGATGGATTTCACCCGACTCATCATCCAGTTCATGCTCTTTAAGCCAAAGCGCTTCGGGACTATTGTCCTGATAACTGAAGGTTGCTGTCACATCGGCTTTTTCTGAACCATAGCGCACATAGTTGGTATCGGTGCGTTCACCCAGACAGGCCGAGAGGGCGTCCAGCAACAAAGATTTACCAGCGCCGGTCTCGCCGGTGAGCACGTTAAAACCTTGATGAATATCAATGGCCAGGTGGTCAGCTAAGGCAAAATTGATCAGAGTTAAATGTGTCAGCATACACGCATCCAAGCTGCGAAAAGTTTGATTGAAATCAAGTAGGATCTGATACGCATCAGATCATGTATGTCATTATAAATCAGGATGAAACCCTTTGATTCTATCTTATATTGTGGTCAATGATACAAGCAGATTTTGTAGTATTGTCAGTATGCACGACTAAAGCAGGTCAATCTCCCCACAAAATTGATTACTCCCTATAGTTCAGCGAATCCTACTAAATTTGATTTTGCATTGCAGAATTGTTCATCCTCCTTTAAATCACTTTATTTTACATATTTGCTTATTGAATATATGTACAAAATATATACAGAAAATTTTAAGCTGAGCTAGGCAAACTTCGATTGATTAGTTAGGAATGCGCATTTAAACTACAGCCATTCCAATATTATAAAACCCGTGCTCTGGAGATAAACGGATGTCAGCTCAGTTTGACCATGTTTCAGTACTTAAGAAATCAAATGTATATTTTGGCGGTCTGTGCAT
This sequence comes from Acinetobacter sp. LCT-H3, assembly GCF_001866125.1. Lineage (NCBI taxonomy): Bacteria > Pseudomonadati > Pseudomonadota > Gammaproteobacteria > Moraxellales > Moraxellaceae > Acinetobacter > Acinetobacter sp. LCT-H3. The sequence continues at coordinate 75,328 of NZ_MODX01000001.1, forward strand.
CAGCCATGTGGTTCAGTTTGAAGATGGTACGAAAAAAACCCTGGGAGTCATTCTACCGACTGAAACCCCACTTACATTCGAAACGCATGTACCTGAGCGTATGGAAATCATTTCCGGTGAGTGCCGTGTGCAGATTGCAGATAGCGAAGAAAGCGAACTGTTCCGTGCTGGCCAGTCTTTCTACGTGCCAGGCAATAGCCGTTTCAAAATTGAAACTGATGATGTATTAGATTACGTTTGTCATTTTGAAGGCTGATTTTATTATTTCATCTCCCTAACCGGACTGAAGCTGATCAGGAAATTTTCTGCCGAATTGGTTAAACTTCATTTATACAGAAATCCTGTGAAGCTGGCTTTGCAGGATTTTTCTTTTGCAGCATATTTCCCAAATTAATTTAGAGGTCGTTCATGGCTAAACCTGAGTATTTTTATGGCGTACATTCAGTTGAGTCATTACTGGAGCTTGAGCCTGAACGCGTCCTGACGCTGTTTACTCTGAAAGGTCGTGATGATCAGCGCTTAAAGCGTGTATTAGAGCTTGCTGAACCGTTTGGGATTAGTGTGCAACAGGCTAGTCGCGACAAACTGGAAAAACTGGCAGGTTTGCCGTTCCATCAGGGGGTGGTAGCAGCAGTGCGTCCGCATCCAACTTTAAATGAAAAAGATTTAGAAGAGCTTTTAAAACAAGATTCGCAAGCACTTTTGCTGGCACTTGATCAGGTCACCGATCCGCATAATCTCGGTGCCTGTATCCGTACAGCAGCAGCCATGGGTGTCGTGGCTGTAATCGTGCCACGTGACCGTTCTGCAAGTTTGACACCGACAGCGCGTAAAGTCGCAGCCGGTGGTGCCGAGAAAGTTAAATTTATTCAGGTCACTAATCTGGCACGTACTCTGGGGCAGATCAAAGATGACTTTAATGTCCGCGTTGTGGGGACTATGCTCGATGAGAAAGCATTACCAATTCAGCAATTTGATTTTACTGGTACTGGTGTCTGCGTGGTAATGGGGGCGGAAGATACCGGTCTGCGTCCAATTACGCAAAGTCAATGTGATCAAACGGTCTATATTCCGATGGCAGGCAACTTGCAAAGTTTAAATGTCAGTGTGGCAACAGGTATGGCTTTATATGAAGCTTGCCGTCAGCGTAATGCTTAATCCCTGATGAGATTATCCACACGTGCACAAGGTTATTTTTTCCTCTTAACGACCATGTGTATCTGGGGCGGTTTTACTTTAACCGCTCGCCTGAATGCAATCTGGCAGATCAGTGCCTGGGATATCGTCGCACTACGCTTCTCTCTGGCTTTTCTCATTCTCATGCCGATTTTAATCTATCGTAAAGAGGCTTCTTTTTTACTGAAAAAAGAATCTTTTATCCTGGCTATGATCGGTGGAGTGGTATATTGCCTGTTTGCTTATAGCGCATTCCATTACGCGCCGACTGCCCATGCCGCCATTTTCTTGAATGGCTGCATACCGTTGTGTACCGCAGTGATGGCTTATTTTCTGATGAATCAGGCTTTTGATAAACATACCTGGATCAGTCTGAGCATTATGATCGGGGTGCTGTGTCTGATGAGCGTACTAATGTATCAGGAAACAGGTGTGGCCTTTGGGGCAGGGGATGTCCTGTTTTTCATCAGTGCGATTTTATGGGGGATATTTACGGTGTTGTTACGTAAATATCAACTGTCTGCCTGGCAAGCCATGTGTGGCGTGGCAATTTGGTCGGCTGTGGTGTATGTGCCGATTTATTTACTGTTCTTACCTAAAAATTTAACTGTACCTGAGCCACAACATTTATTGTTTCAAACACTTTTCCACGGGGTGTTTGTAGTCATCATTGCAACCCTAACCTATGTGGAAGCGATTAAGCGGCTTGGCGCATTTAAAGCAGGCAGTATTACCAATCTGGCACCTTTTATTGCGGCTATTCTGGCAGTGCCCTTGTTGAATGAAACGCTGAGTCTGGCAATGGTCTGTGGTCTGATCGGGATGGCAATCGGTGCCTTGCAGCCATGGCGCTGGCTGCAACATCAGGACAGTTTGGCCATCAAACTTGAAGAACAAAAAAAGCAGTCTTGATGACTGCTTTTTTTGTTAGTTCAGAGAGCTCTTTGCAAATATTGTTCATGTAGAGGCTGTAGATGCGCATATAAGTGCTCCAGATGGCCATCATTTAATACGATATCATCCGCCAGTTGCTGTTTTTGTTCACGGGGCATCTGAGCAGCAATAATACGGTGAATCTGTTCAATATTTTGACCATCACGCTGTGCAGCACGCTGGATCTGCAACTCAATCGAAGCATCAATCAGTAAGGTATGGTCGGTAAGTTCATGCTGGTTGGTTTCAAACAGCAGGGGAGACACCAGAATCACATAAGGACTTTGCGCATCCTGTAATTGCTGAATAATCGATTGGCGAATTGCGGGATGAGTAATGCTTTCTAAGATTCTACGGGCATCATTGAATTGGAAAATATGTTCGCGTAAAGCACGACGGTTTAAGGTTCCATCTTCTTTTAATACCCAGTCACCAAAAGCTTGCTGAATTTGTAGCAGTGCTGGCTGACCGACTTCGACAATCTCGCGTGCCACAACATCAGCATCCACGACCACAATACCATGCTGTTCAAACCATTGACTGGCAGCAGATTTGCCGCTGCCAATACCACCTGTCAGACCTAGTATAAATTTCAAATTATTGACCTAAATAGACTTTCATAATCTGCTCGCCCCACAGGAAAGCGATCCAGCCGGCAATGGCAATATAAGGACCAAAAGCAAAAGGCTGATTTTCCTTACGCACTTTTAGCAGGATAATGCCAATGATTGCACCGACGAGTGATGACAATAATACAATTAGTGGCAACATTAACGGTCCCATCCAGGCACCTAGAGCAGCCAGCAATTTAAAGTCACCATAACCCATGCCTTCTTTACCAGTTACTATTTTGAACAGGTAGTACACGATCCATAAACACAGAAAGCCAATGATGTAACCCCAGATGGCTGAAGTTGGTGAGGTGTAAATTGCATAGCTATTCACCCCTAAGCCTAAAGCTGCAAGTGGAAGGGTATAGCGATCTGGAAGCAGCTGGGTATCAAAGTCAATAAAGGTTAGTGCAATCAGAATATAAGTCAGCACCAGACCGAACAACATTTGTATTGTAGGACCAAATACAGCCAAAACGGTCAATGCACAAACTGCTGTTAGAATTTCAATGAATGGATAACGGGCACTAATTGGATTTTGACAGTTAGCGCATTTGCCGCGAAGAGCCAGCCAGCTGATCACAGGAATATTTTGATACCAGCGAATTGGTGTATGACATTTTGGACAGGTCGACGCAGGTTTACTTAACGTGAGCTTGCTTTCATCAATGATCGGTTGATCAGGGTGTAAAAACAGCTGGCAGTCGTTACGCCATTCCAGTTCCATCATTTTAGGGGTGCGGTAAATTACGACATTCAGGAAACTACCGATACAGAGACTAAAAAGCCCGACTGCAATATAGAGCGCAGTCGGGTTTTGAGTGAAATATAAAATAAGATCTTGCATTAAACCACGGAACCCATCTGGAAAATCGGCAGGTACATTGCAATAACAAGACCACCTACAAGCACACCAAGAACGGCCATAATCAATGGCTCCATCATGGAGGTCAAACCATCAACGGCATTATCGACTTCATTTTCATAATGGGTCGCAACTTTATCCAGCATGGCATCTAGTGCACCAGATTCTTCACCAATCGAGACCATTTGCACGGCCATAGAAGGAAACTTATTGGTAACACGCATGGCGAATTGCAGTTGTTGGCCAGTAGCAACATCCTCACGAATTTTCATTACCGCATCTTCATAAACTACATTATTTGTAGCGCCTGCAGTTGATTCCAGTGCATCAATTAATGGAACACCAGCAGCAAAAGTCGTTGCCAGAGTACGACTATAACGAGCAATAATCGCCTTATACACCAGATCACCGAAGATAGGTGCTTTTAGTGCAGCCTTATCCAAGAAATCACGGAATTTTTTACTGCGTTTTTTTGCTTCCAGGAAAGCAGTAATGACTACACCAATCCCAATGATCAGCAGGAACCAGTATTTCTGCATCCATTCAGACATATTGACTACCATTTTTGTAAATGCTGGCAAGTCTGCACCAAATGACGAGAAGAGATCCTGGAAAACTGGAACGACTTTAACCATCAAAATAATCGTAACAATAATTGCAACAACAACCACTGTTGCTGGGTATTTCATTGCTTTTTTAATTTTCTGCTTTAACAGTTCACTTTTTTCTTTATAAATCGCAACACGATCCAGCATGGTCTCTAAAGCACCGGATTGTTCACCGGATTCAACCAGCGAACAGAATAGCTTATCAAAGTATTGAGGATACTTGCGCAGTGCACCTGCAAAGGTATTTCCGCCTTCAACCTCACCTTTAATCCCGAGTACAACCTCGCGCATTGAAGGATTTTCAAGGCCTTCCGCCACAATTTCAAAGCCTTGTACGAGTGGTACACCGGCTTTCATCATGGTAGCAAGCTGACGGGTAAAAATGGTAATATCCAGTGTGGTCACTTTTTTCTTCATCAGGCCTTCAAGAATATTCTTCTTTTTTTCTCGAATACTCTTGATACTGATACCCTGCTTACGCAACGTGACCTTGGCCAAGGCGAGGTTACGTGCAGGTATTTCCCCTTTAATCTTTATACCTTTACGGTCTACCCCTTCATAGGTGAAGGTCGGCATCATTTGACCTTTTTTCACTGAAGCCATGAGTTTATCCTTATTTTATAGCAGCACCTGATCATTCGCTGGTAACACGATTGACTTCCTGAAGAGAAGTCACCCCCTGCATTACCTTTAATAACCCTGATCGGCGTAAATTGTTAAAACCTGCGCGTGCGGAAGCTTCGGCAATCTCAATTGCATTGCCATCTTCCATAATAATACGTGAAATCTCTGGTGTCACTTTCATGACTTCATAAATACCGACTCGACCTTTATACCCTTCACGACATTCGTTACATCCGACAGGTTCAAAAATACTAAATTCCGGATTCTGTAAATCATCATCGCTAAAGCCCATTTCAAGCAGGCTCTGACGTGGAATATCTGCCGGTTTTTTGCAATGTGGACAAAGGCGACGCGCCAAACGCTGAGCAATCACCAAATTCACCGAGGTGGCAATATTAAATGATGGCACACCCATATTACGTAAACGGGTCAGGGTTTCTGGTGCGCTGTTGGTATGTAGTGTTGACATCACCATATGACCTGTTTGTGCTGCCTTGATTGCAATCTCTGCAGTTTCCAGGTCACGGATCTCACCGACCATGACAATATCAGGATCCTGGCGCAGAAATGATTTCAAGGCAGCAGAGAAGGTTAGGCCGACTTTATTATTGACGTTAACCTGGTTGATCCCTTGCAAGTTAATTTCAACGGGATCTTCAGCAGTTGAAATATTGGTGTCTTCACGATTCAGGATATTTAAACCGGTATAAAGAGATACAGTTTTACCAGAGCCTGTCGGACCGGTAATTAACAGCATACCTTGAGGCTTATCTAGTGCCTCCATAAATAAGGCTTTTTGATCAGGCTCATACCCCAAAGCATCAATACCCAGCATGGCACTCGATGGATCCAGAATACGCAGTACCAGTTTTTCCCCAAACAGGGTTGGGAGTGAGTTGACACGGAAGTCAATGGCCTTATTTTTAGAAAGTTTTAACTTGATCCGGCCATCTTGAGGCACACGCTTCTCGGAAATATCCATTTGTGACATAACTTTAAGACGTGAAGCCAGACGTGTTGCAAGCTGTAAAGGTGGCGTGGCGATTTGACGCAAGACCCCGTCGACACGGTAACGCACACGGTACATTTTTTCATAAGGTTCAAAGTGTAAATCAGATGCACCCATACGGATTGCATCAATCAGTAACTTATTAATATATTTAACAATGGGTGCTTCATCACCTTTATTATCATCCTCATCATCTTTATTCGGGTCAGAGTTATCGATATCAACATCTAGATCAAAATCATCATCAAAGTCAAAGGTGCTTTCTTCAGTAAAATTCTGCTCGATCAGTTTTTCGAGTTTATTATGTTCAACAATGATGGTTTCAATATTGAGTTTGGTCGCAAAACGGACAGCATCAATTGCTTCGATATTGGTCGGGTTGCTGGTCGCGATAAACAGAATATTGCTATTTTTAAAGATTGGTAGCACGCGGTGTTTGGTAATAATCTTTTCATCAAAATCTTCGCGTACGATCAGGGCAGGATCATAAGCACTGATGTCAAATAGCGGTTCACCGAATTCAAGAGAAATCGTTTCTGCGATTTTGGTTGGCGAGAGGCGGTGATGTTCAATCAGATAAGGAACAATATCAATTTTATCTTTTTTGGCACTGCTCAAAGCACCCTGCATATCTTCTGCAGATATAACCCCTTCATCGACAAGTCGACGAATAAACCCCGTAAATCTTGGAGATCCCTGAATTGCTGTCATGCTCTAATATGCCCGTGAATCAAAATTGTTTTAATTGCTTTATCAAAATTATACGTTGCTTGCGTAAAATTACCATAGCGTAAAATGCTGCCTTCTTCCCATTAATATTCAAAATACTGAATGAATCGTAAGAAGTGATCCCCATAATCTCAAGTGATAACAAAAAATGAGCAGTTTGAACAGACCTGACATTGAAAATGCCGCAAGAAAACTCTTCTTCAAATTTTCTAATTCCGTGTAGAATGTGCCCAATTAAAGATAGGTATTCAGAATAGGTTGTTTATGTCGTTGTCGACGATTACCCCATGGGTAGTGGGTAACTGGAAAATGAACCCGCTGCAGACAGATGCACAGACATTGCTTCGTGGGGTGAAAGGTTTACTTGAATCTACACCGATTTCAGCAGAAAAGTGTCATTTAGGCGTAGCACCTGTAGCAATTGCACTGACTCAGGTTCAAGCTGAATTGGCTTCTGCCGTTCGTCCGGTTTATACCGTTGCTCAGGATGTATCTCGTATTGCAGGCATGGGTGCCTATACGGGTGAAGTGAGTGCAGAATTGCTGGCAGACAGTGGTATTGGTTATGTTCTGGTAGGACATTCTGAACGTCGTGAAATCTTTGGTGAGTCACGAGAGATTCTCAATACTAAAATCAAAAATGCTTTAAATGCAGGTTTGACTGTGATTTATTGTGTAGGTGAAAGTCTGGAACAGCGTGAAGCCGGTCAGGCGGAAGCTGTGGTATTGCAGCAGATCTGTGATATCGCGGCTGTAGTTGAAGCAGAGCAATGGAAGAATATTGTAATTGCCTATGAACCGATCTGGGCGATTGGTACTGGCAAAACTGCTTCTCCGGAAGATGCACAAGCGATACATGCTCAGATCCGTCAAGGTCTAAAACAGATTACTGGTTATGGTGAAACCACTGCAATTCTGTATGGTGGTAGTGTTAAACCTGAAAATGCAGTAGAGTTGGCAGCCTGTCCTGATATCAATGGGGCACTGGTGGGTGGTGCATCACTCAATGCCGAGTCATTTCATAAAATTGCCCAGGCATTTGCAAATACACAATAATTAGGAGTTCAGCATGCAAACTTTTGTGCTGGTAGTACATATTATCTTAGCGATTTTGATGATTGTCTTGATTTTAGTTCAGCATGGTAAAGGTGCAGATGCTGGTGCATCTTTCGGTGGTGGCGGTGCTGCGACTGTTTTTGGTGCTTCAGGTTCAGGTAATTTCCTGACCCGTTTGACTGCAGTATTTACGGCATTGTTCTTTATTACCAGCTTGACTTTAGCGGTATTTGCCAAAAAGCAGACCACAGATGCTTATACTCTGAATAGCGTTCCAACGACTCAGACTGCACCTGCTCAATCGACTGAAACTTCACCAACTGCACCAAAAACTGGTGAATAATTTCGCCAAAGGCTTTCTTTTTGTGCATGATGCGAATAGAATGCCTGCAGCTGCGGTGGTGGTGGAATTGGTAGACACGCTACCTTGAGGTGGTAGTGCTTTCGGGCGTGGGGGTTCAAGTCCCCCCTTCCGCACCAACTTATAATCCAGAACATAAGTTGGTGTATGCAGCTAAAAAACTTCTGTTGTTGCGGGATGGAGCAGTCTGGTAGCTCGTCGGGCTCATAACCCGAAGGTCGTTGGTTCAAATCCAGCTCCCGCTACCAATCAATCCTTTTATAAAGAGGCAACTTGAAACCAGTTTTAAGTTGAGAAGAGTTATTTGCATGTTGTTGCGGGATGGAGCAGTCTGGTAGCTCGTCGGGCTCATAACCCGAAGGTCGTTGGTTCAAATCCAGCTCCCGCTACCAATCCATCCTTTTATAAAGAGGCAACTTGAAACCAGTTTTAAGTTGAGAAGAGTTATTTGCATGTTGTTGCGGGATGGAGCAGTCTGGTAGCTCGTCGGGCTCATAACCCGAAGGTCGTTGGTTCAAATCCAGCTCCCGCTACCAATCCTTTAAAGATGCAAACTTTAAAGGCAGTTCTATGAACTGAAAGTTTTTTTGTACGCTGATGCGGGATGGAGCAGTCTGGTAGCTCGTCGGGCTCATAACCCGAAGGTCGTTGGTTCAAATCCAGCTCCCGCTACCAATCAATCCTTTTATAAAGAGGCAACTTGAAACCAGTTTTAAGTTGAGAAGAGTTATTTGCATGTTGTTGCGGGATGGAGCAGTCTGGTAGCTCGTCGGGCTCATAACCCGAAGGTCGTTGGTTCAAATCCAGCTCCCGCTACCAATCCTTTAAAGATGCAAACTTTAAAGGCAGTTCTATGAACTGAAAGTTTTTTTGTACGCTGATGCGGGATGGAGCAGTCTGGTAGCTCGTCGGGCTCATAACCCGAAGGTCGTTGGTTCAAATCCAGCTCCCGCTACCAATTTTTGGAAAGTGTGGTTTCGTTATTTTAATCAGTTGCAAGCTCGTCGGGCTCAACTCTTTATAAAATCTCGAAGATCGTTGGATTAAAGTCCAGTGAGCGCTACCAATTTTTCAGCGACAAAAGACCAACATATCGATAGAGATAGTTTTGATTGAAAACTTATCGTCTTTTGTATATAATTTTTGCACGTTGATGCGGGATGGAGCAGTCTGGTAGCTCGTCGGGCTCATAACCCGAAGGTCGTTGGTTCAAATCCAGCTCCCGCTACCAATCAATCCTTTTATAAAGAGGCAACTTGAAACCAGTTTTAAGTTGAGAAGAGTTATTTGCATGTTGTTGCGGGATGGAGCAGTCTGGTAGCTCGTCGGGCTCATAACCCGAAGGTCGTTGGTTCAAATCCAGCTCCCGCTACCAATCCTTTAAAGATGCAAACTTTAAAGGCAGTTCTATGAACTGAAAGTTTTTTTGTACGCTGATGCGGGATGGAGCAGTCTGGTAGCTCGTCGGGCTCATAACCCGAAGGTCGTTGGTTCAAATCCAGCTCCCGCTACCAATCTTTCCTTTTATAAAGAGGCAACTTGAAACCAGTTTTAAGTTGAGAAGAGTTATTTGCATGTTGTTGCGGGATGGAGCAGTCTGGTAGCTCGTCGGGCTCATAACCCGAAGGTCGTTGGTTCAAATCCAGCTCCCGCTACCAATCCTTTAAAGATGCAAACTTTAAAGGCAGTTCTATGAACTGAAAGTTTTTTTGTACGCTGATGCGGGATGGAGCAGTCTGGTAGCTCGTCGGGCTCATAACCCGAAGGTCGTTGGTTCAAATCCAGCTCCCGCTACCAATCTTCTTAAAAGAGGCTCACAACTATGGTGGGCCTTTTTGCACAGTGGGATTTGAAAAAATCCGAAATTGTGCATTAATTGGGGCGATTTACGCCCTTTTTTATTGGCTATCGTGTAGTGTCGACAAAATTTGGTCATATCTCCATGTTTCACTACTACTATAGTTTGTATTGGTTTGTAGTGGTCAAATAGATCATAAAATCGCACCAGATGACGAGAGTAAATGAAGCTATCAAATAAAACTCAAGCACTTCAGGACTTGATTGCACCTGCAGTTGAAGCCTGTGATGTAGATCTTTGGGGAATCGAATTTGTTCCTCAGGGTAAACGTTCTCTATTACGTATTTATATCGACAAGCCAGTCGATCCAACTGCTGAACCGGTCATCAATGAAGACGGTGAAGTGGAGCAGGGCCGCGGAATTGGTGTGCAGGACTGCGTACGCGTCACCCAACAGGTGGGCGCGATGCTAGACGTACATGATCCGATTTCAGGTGAATATGCACTTGAAGTGTCGTCTCCAGGCTGGGACCGTCCATTCTTCCAGCTTCAGCAAATGGCAGATTATATCGGTCAGACCGTTGCCTTACGTCTGATCAGTGCGGTGGACAACCGTCGTAAATTCCAGGCAAAACTGGTTGCAGTCGACCTTGAAAATGAAATGATTCAGGTAGAAGTAGAAAAGCAGCAGGTTCTGGACATCGACAGTCACAATATCGATAAAGCAAATTTGGTCTATCAAGATTAACTAAATCAATAAGAATCTGAACGAATAGGTGACATATGGCACGTGAAATTCTTACCGTCGTTGAAACGGTTAGTAACGAAAAAGGTGTACCTCGTGAAGCAATTTTTGAAGCACTAGAACAAGCTTTAGTTGCAGCGACCAAAAAAAAGTTCTACGAAGGAACCAACTCGGAAGAAGCACGTTTACGTGTAGAAATCGATCGTAAAACTGGTGACTACCGTACTTTCCGTCAATGGGAAGTGGTTGCAGACGAAGATCATGAAATGCCAGCTTGTCAGGATGCCATCTCTGATGTTGATCCGGCAAAATGGTCAATCGGTGACATTCGTGAGCTGGAAGTTGAGTCAATCGATTTCGGTCGTATTGCTGCACAGATTGCTAAACAGGTGATTGTACAAAAGATTCGTGAAGCAGAACGTGCACTGGTTGCTGATGCTTATGAATCTAAAGTCGGTGAGCTGATCTACGGTGAAGTGAAAAAACAAACCAAAGACGGTTTCATTATTGACTTAGGGGACAATGCTGAAGCATATCTTGCACGTGAAGAAATGATTCCGAAGGAAATCCTTCGCCCGAAACAACGCGTGAATGCGATTCTTTTCAATGTCAATCGTGAAGGTCGTGGTGCTCAGCTACAGCTTTCTCGTGCTAAACCTGAAATGCTGATCGCATTGATGAAAAAAGAGATTCCAGAAATCTCGGAAGAAATCATTGAAATCAAGGCAGCCGCACGCCAGCCAGGTGTACGTGCCAAAATTGCAGTGAAAACAAATGACCACCGTATTGATCCGGTTGGTGCTTGTATTGGTATGCGTGGTACACGTATCCAGGCAGTACAACAGGAACTCAATGGTGAGCGTATTGATGTCGTAGTATGGTCAGATGATCCTGCTCAGTACATCGCAAGCGCACTTGAACCAGCAGATGTATCCAGTATTGTTATCGATGAAGATGCACGTACTGCAGACATCATTTTCGCAACGAGTGATCAGTTGGCTCGTGCGATTGGTTCACAGGGTCAGAACGTTCGTCTGGCATCGGAACTGACTGGCTACAAGCTAGATATGATGCTGGAAGAAGAATACTACGCACGTCAACAAAGCGAAGCACAAAAATACCTGGACATGTTTGTAACACGTCTGGATATTGCTGAAGATTTGGCTATGGCGTTGGTAGAAATGGGCTTCACCTCGCTTGAAGAAATTGCATACGTACCTGCAGAAACGTTTGATGAAATCGAACTGGATGCGGAACTGGTTGAACTACTGCAAAGCCGTGCAAAAGAAGTTGCACTTGCTGATGCATTACAACAGCAAGAAAACGTACAAGCGCCAAGTGAAGAACTTGTTGCAATGGATGGCATGACAGCAGAGATCGCGCAAGCTCTAGCAGCTCGTGGTGTGGTAACAGTGGATGACCTTGCAGATCAGGCAACTGACGATATCGCAGATATTGAAGGTTTAGGCGCTGAAAAAGCGGGTCAGCTCATTATGAAAGCGCGCGAATCATGGTTTAACTAGGAGGTAGTATATGACGGACAAGTCGATTAAAGAGTTAGCCCTCAAATTGGGTCGCCCAGTTGAGAAGCTCCTGGAACAGGTTCGTGAGGCAGGTTTACCACAGAGCAAATCTGACGAAATTATTACCGCCGAACAACAAGATCACCTGATGAGCCATGTGAAAAAATCACAAGGTTCGGATGGTCATGCAGGACAAATCACGTTGAAACGTAAAACGACCAGTACGGCTAAAGTAGCCAGTACTTCGGGTAAGGCAAAAACCATTAATGTAGAAGTTCGCAAGAAACATACATTTACTAAGCCTGATCCAGAACAAATCAAGGCAGAAGCACTGGCAAAAGCGCAAGCTGAACAGCAAGCAAAAGCTGAAGCTGAGCAAAAACCAGCAGCGCCGAAGCCAGCTGATGCACCAAAATCAGGTGCAAACAATGCCAGCAAAGCATTAGAAGCAATGCGTGCTGCTGCGAAACAAACCAGCGACAAGCAAGAAGTTTCTAAAGCGGCTGTAGTTGTAAAACGCAAATCTACAAACAAACCAATTGTGAAGCAGGTTGTTAAACCGACTGAAACTGCTGAACAGAAAAAAGCACGTGAAGCGCAAGCAGCACAACTCAAAGCTGTTGAAGAAGCTGCACGTCGTAAGGCTGCTGAAGAAGCGCAACAACGTACGCTTGAACAAATGCGTCAAATGGCCTCTAAGTACACGGCGGAAGATACCACAGCAACGATTCGTGTTGTTGATGATTCTCCTCTTGCTGCTGGTCTGGTTGGCCAAGCATACGAAGACTCTTTCGCAAAAGAAGACCGTGAAATTAAACGTGGTACGAACACGAATAATACTCGCTCATCTAAGAAAGGTGGTCGTCGTGGTGAAGAGCAATCTTTCCGTGATAACTCACATAAACGTGGTCTGAAAACAAGTCAATCGAACAAACATGGCTTCGAAAAACCTGTTAAGAAACAAGTTTATGACGTTGAAATCGGTGAAACGATTGTCGTTGCTGATCTGGCTGCGAAAATGGCAGTTAAAGTTCGTGAAGTTATCAAATCACTGATGAAAATGGGCGAACTAGTTACTCAGAACCAGGCGATTGACCAGGAAGTTGCTGCGCTGATCGTTGAAGAAATGGGCCATCATCCGGTACTGGTTTCTGAAACTGCAGCAGAAGATACGCTGATGGAACAAGCTGAAGAGGCGCGTGGTGTGCAATCTACACGTGCACCTGTTGTTACCATCATGGGTCACGTTGACCATGGTAAAACATCGCTGCTTGACCGTATTCGTCGTGCCAAAGTGGCTGCGGGTGAAGCGGGTGGTATCACACAGCATATCGGTGCTTACCACGTAACAACTGATAAAGGCATCATCACTTTCTTGGATACTCCGGGACACGCAGCATTTACAGCAATGCGTTCACGCGGTGCGAAAGCGACTGATATCGTGGTGTTAGTTGTGGCGGCAGATGATGGTGTAATGCCACAAACTGCTGAAGCAATTGACCATGCGCGTGCTGCGGGTACGCCAATCATCGTTGCGATCAACAAAATGGATAAAGAATCTGCTGATCCAGATCGCGTATTGAATGAATTGACGACCAAAGAAATCGTGCCTGAACAGTGGGGCGGTGACGTTCCTGTGGCCATGGTTTCCGCGCACACGGGTGCCGGTATCGACGAGCTTCTTGATCTGATTTTAATTCAGGCTGAACTTCTAGAGCTTAAAGCTTCTGAAGAAGGTGCTGCACAAGGTGTAGTTATTGAAGCACGTGTTGATAACTCTCGTGGTGCAGTAACGTCGATCCTTGTACAAAACGGTACCTTGAAAGTGGGTGATCTTGTTCTTGCAGGTTCATCATACGGCCGAGTTCGTGCCATGACAGATGAAAACGGTAAACGTATTCAATCTGCAGGTCCTTCGATTCCAGTGGAAATCTTGGGTCTTCCAGAAGCGCCAATGGCAGGTGACGAAGTTCTTGTGGTAAATGACGAGAAAAAAGCACGTGAAGTTGCTGATGCGCGTATGGATCGTGAACGTCAAAAACGTCTTGAGCGTCAATCTGCAATGCGTCTTGAGAACATCATGGCATCAATGGGCAAGAAAGATGTGCCGATTGTGAATGTGGTTCTGAAAACTGATGTACGTGGTACATTGGAAGCATTACACGTTGCGCTTGCTGACCTGGCAACCGACGAAGTTAAAGTACGTATTATTGGTTCAGGCGTCGGTGCAATCACCGAGTCTGACGTAACACTTGCTGAATCTTCTGAAGCTGTACTTCTAGGCTTTAACGTTCGTGCCGACAACACTGCGCGTCAAAAAGCAGATGCTGACAGTATCGATATCCGTTACTACTCAGTAATCTACCAGTTGATCGACGATGTGAAAGCAGCCATGAGCGGTAAGCTTGCACCTGAACACCGTGAAACAATTCTTGGTGTTGCGCAAGTACGTGAAGTATTCCACTCTAGTAAATTTGGTGCAGCTGCGGGCTGTATGGTACTTGAGGGTACTTTACACCGTAACAAACCGATTCGCGTATTACGTGATGACGTAGTTGTGTTCCAGGGTGAACTTGAATCTCTACGTCGCTATAAAGAAGTGGTTGAAGAAGTTCGTGCCGGTATGGAATGTGGTCTTGCAGTGAAAGGCTATAAAGACATTAAACCTCTCGACAAGATCGAAGTGTATGATGTTCAACTGATTAAACGGAGTCTTTAATGGCGGGTAGTCAGCGTCTTAAGCGTATGGCTGATACAGTTCAGAGAGAACTCTCTGAACTGATTCGTCAGGAGCTTAAAGATCCACGTCTGGGTGGTCTGGTGACCATCTCGGCGGTGAAAGTCAGCCCTGATTTAGGCTATGCTGAAGTTTATGTGACTGTAATGGGTCGTGAACTGGGTGATGAGCAAAGTGAAGCGGCAAATAAAGAAACGCTGGATGTATTAAACAAAGCGTCTGGTTTCTTGCGCCACGAACTAAGCCGTCGTATCAAGACACGTATTACGCCACGTCTGCGTTTCCATTACGACAAAACCAATGCATATGGTAACTATATGTTTGGTCTGATTGCTGAAGCTGTGAAGGATTTACCTCCAGCTGAAGACAAAAAAGATGAAGAATAAGCACTGATCAAGTGCAATAAAAAAGCCACCTTCGGGTGGCTTTTTTATTGGGCAGAGGAATAAAGAAAAAGGAGTTTCGCTTATTTATACCCTCTTTTTATTTTTTTTCCAGAAGGAAAATAGAGGGAAATGAAAGCGCTTACTATTTTAAATCATCATCGCAGTTTTTCTTTTCAAAAAAAGCACGACGACGGGTTTTCTGCCAGGGTAGGGGACGTTCCAGTGCTTCCGGTACTTCACCACTCATCGAGCGCAAACGTAAGTGCAGTGCTGCCTGAGCCATCAGGTTGGCCGAAACGGGTGCTGTAATAAAGGCAAACAGAGTAATCAGTACTTCAGCAAAACCAAAACGACCAAAGCTTGCAGAATAGATCATGGCAGCAATCAGGAAGCTACCGAGGCCCAAGGTGCTCGACTTGGTCGGTGCATGCAAGCGCATAAACAGGTCGGGTAATCGAACCATACCAATCCCGCCGACCAGCATAAAGAATGAACCGATCAGCAGGAAAATCGAGATCAGAATTTCTAGGTATAATTGCATCTGAGAACTCCTAATCGATCACATGGCCAGTGGTAAAGTAACGTGCCAGCGCAGCCGTAGAGACGAAACCTAACATTGCCACGAGTAAAGCACCTTCAAACATAAAGGTACTGGCCCAGTAAATACCGAGGATGACGACCAGACAGGTAGCATTCAGGAACAGGGTATCCAGAGCCAATAGTCGGTCCACAATTGAGGGTCCTATGACCAGACGTGCCAGACACAGGAACATGGAAATGGTCACGGCACCCAGACAAATCAGTAAGGCATAAGGCAAAATCGTCATGCATTTTCTCCAGTCTGAGCGCTAAAAATCTCAATCAGTGGACGTTCATAGCGCTGTTTGATAACTTCAATCTCAGCAGCTTCATCGTCGGTACTTAAGGCATGCACCAGAATGTCGCCACGATCCTGATCAATTCCGGCAGATACCGTACCTGGCGTTGTGGTAATGATCATTGCCAGTAAGGCATTTACTTCTTCATGTTCAGTATCCAAAGGAACACGGAACCATTTGGGATGCAAATTCTTGGTTGGTCCCAAGACCAGAATAGCGACTTTAATATTGGCAACAATAACGTCCCAGATCACCACAAAGAACAGACGAATGGCGGGTAGCCAGTGAATATTCGGTGTGTAGTCAATAAACCGGAATACCATTCGTGGGATTAGTACTGCAAGGACTAATGCGGTGACGAGTGTACCGGCATCTAGACTATGATTGAGTAAAGACCAGCTTACTCCGACAATGACGGAAACCAGTGGATGAGGGAACCAGCGGCGTAAGAACGATGCTTTCATTATGGTCCCTCCTGCGGTTTAAGCTGGTTATCGCTTGGCGCATTTTTCTGTTCAATATACTGTTCATTGATCTGACGCTGTTTGAATTCAGAAATATTTTCACCTTCTAAAGTTGCCGGTGAAATTACATATGGAATCAGATGTGCATTTGGATCTGGATTTTCTCCACCATATTTGGTTTCAGGCAAATATTCCGGATCAAATGGCTGTACGCTAATGACCTTGCCTTCAGCATCACGTTTCAATAATGCCGCTTCATAGACTGGATTATCTTTAATTTGTACAGCAGTGCGATACACATAATTATAGACAGGTGAAGCAAATACCACATAGGCTGTCAGTCCGGCGAGCAACAGGTAAATCACCTTATCATTACGCAAAGGTGCCCGGCTTGGCAGGGTTTCGTACTGGGTAAAGGCTTCAGAATGGACATTATCATCCGGTTTGCTGGCGCGCCAGAACAGGATAAAACCAACCCGGGTAAAGGCTAGAATACTCAGCAAGCTAACCAGTAGCACCGTAATAATGATGATCACTTGATAAGGTGAGCCTGTCGTCGCTTGCAAGATGAAAACCTTGCCGAAGAAACCACTAAATGGTGGCAGACCCGCCATCATCAAGGCAATGATAAAGTAGACTATCGATACCAGGGTATTCTGTTTCATCTGTGGTGCGATTTTAAAATGATCTTTGAATTCACCACGCTGAGAGGTGATCCAGCCGCTAAGCATATAGAAAGCAGCAGCAATCACGGTACTGTGCACCATATAGTACAAACCACCAGCCCAAGCTGCTGAATTATTCAAGGCAATTGCAATCAGAATAGTACCCACTGAAGACAGCAGCATAAAACCAATAAAGCGACGCAAACGATCTGTGCCAATAGCAGCCACAGCACCATATAAGGAGGTGATTAGACCGATGACCATCAGACAGTTCATCAGAATCTGATGGCTGTATTCATCATCAAAGACCGTACCATTGACCCGCAGGATGGCATAAATACCCACCTTGGTCATGATGGTAAACAGGGCCGCTACCGGTGTTGTTGCCACTGCATACGTTTTCGGGAGCCAGAATCCGACAGGCAGCATGGCAGCCTTGATCCCAAACACCACAAATAACAGCAGCGCACCAGCAACTGCAATTTTATGCTGATCGTTTTCCAGCGTTGGCATCAGTCGGGCAACGTCGGCCATATTCAGGCTGCCAACACTGCCGTAGATCATGCCTAAGCCAATCAGAAACAGGGCAGAAGCCAGCAGGTTAATTGTGACATAGTGAATACCCAGCTGGAAACGAGCCTTGCCTTGACCATGCAGAAGCAGGACATAAGATGCCATCAACAGGATTTCAAAGAATACAAACAGGTTGAACAAGTCACCTGTTAGGAAAGCTCCACTGAGTCCCATCAAAAGGAAATGCATCATGGCATGGAAATAACGCCCGCGCATGTCCCAGTCACGACTGGCATACCAGATAATCGGCACAGCCAGTGCATAGGTCAGTACCAGCATCAAGGCAGACAGCTGATCCAGAACCAGTACAATTCCAAATGGAGCAGACCATTCACTTAGGGTATAAACACTGATTTGTCCCTGACTGGTGCTTATCAAGTAACTGATTGAAACCACCAGGCCCAGCAGCGTTGAGACATGGCTGATGCCACGACGCCAAGGTTGACGCCAGTCTGTCGCCAGTGAACCTGCACCAGGATTGCCTAATAACAGCAGAATGAATGCAGTGAATGCTGGCAGGAGAATACTGAAAATAGGTGTATGTTGAACCCAGAAGTTATAAAGATCAGTCATTAAGGCTCATCCTCACGTGGGTCATAGTTTGATATTTCTTCTTTGGAATCAACGTGGTCTGTCCCTGATTCATAACGGCTGCGAAGTGCCAGCTGAACAATGAATGCCGTGGTGGCAAATCCGATTACAATAGCAGTCAGTACCAATGCCTGTGGCAGTGGATCCGTAGTTTTGGTGGTTTCTGTAAGGACTGCAGGTGCATTGAGCTGAATACGTCCCATGGCAAACAGAAACAGGTTGACGGCATAGCCGATCATTGCCAGACCCAATACTACAGGGAAGGTACGGGCACGCAGGATTAGGTAGATCCCGGTTGCTGTCAGGAGTCCAATTGCAGAGACCAATAAAAATTCTAGACTGATCATTGCATTATCCTCTTGGTACCGGGCCAGTCATAGACGAGTGACGTGAATCCCCAAGCACAGAAATCATTAACATGGTCGCGCCGACCACGGTGACATAAACCCCGACGTCGAACAGCGCTGCAGAAGCCAGATGCATATCGCCCAGTATTGGGGGATGGACATAAATATGCGCACTAGTCAGGAATGGACGTGACCAGAACCATGCAGCAACACCAGTTAGGCCAGCAAACATCAAACCGCTACCAATCCAGATTTCATAGAGACGACCAGATTTGGCACCCAGCATTTTTTCTGCATGATCCTGACCGATGGCAATGTACTGAATAATCAAGGCTAAAGAAGTCACCAGGCCTGCGATAAAACCACCGCCAGGCTGATTATGACCGCGCATGAAAATATACAAGCTCACCACCAGCGCAACTGGCAAAATCCAGGAAGCAGTAATTCGCAGCATCAGCGGGGAGGGGTTAAAACGATAAGTCAAACCTTGAGTCATGGTAGTACCATGGGCACGCATACCATCCATCAGGCTCAATACGCCAATCGCCGCAATACCGAGTACAGTGATTTCACCAAAGGTATCGAAACCACGGAAATCCACCAGAATCACGTTCACCACATTGGTCCCGCCGCCGAGCGGTATTGACTGCTGGGCAAAGAACCAGGAAATTGAATTATGATCTCGGGTCATGACGAGCCAGGCTACCCAGGCAATACTCAGACCACCCGTAATTGCAATAATGGCATCGCGCCAGCGTCGGGTCGGGCTGGATTCATAAGGGGTAAGCTGTGGTAATAGAGACAGGCTCATCAGCAGCAATACTGTGGTAACTACATCAACGGTAATCTGGGTCAGGGCCAAATCTGGTGCCGAGAAACCGATAAAGATCATGGTCACGACCAGACCTACTGCACCGCTGATCAGTACGGCTTTAATCCGCTCGTGATGGAACCACAGCATCATCCAGCAGGCTGAGAATAATAGCAGCCATAAGATAATCGCTAAAGCCGGTGCATGAGTCAGTTCACGTGCGCCAGTACCAATCTGATGGGTCAGCAAAGGTACAGCAACCAGACCGATGGTAAAGATCACAATCCACAGCAGATAGCTTTGCAGTTTACCATTTTCGGTGGCACGGCGGAAACGACGTGAATTTAGCAATAATGATTTTAAGAACAGATCAAATAAAATCCGGCCCTGAAATTTGCCCAAGCTCGGATCAAGATCAATTTCACGAATCAAGCCACCTTTGGCCAGCGAGAAATAGAACAGGATTCCGCCAATCAGGGCGATCGCACTCATTAAGAGTGGTGCATTAAAACCATGCCAGATAGCAAGGTGGGTGCCTTCAAATGCCAGGTTTTGTGTGGCAGCCCGGGTAGTGCTATTAACAATTTTCTCAACCAGTAAGGCAGGCAAAATACCGACCAGAATACATAAGGTTGCCAGTAAAGTTGCTGGTGCACGCATGCCAAATGGGGGTTCATGCGCATTTTTATTCGGTACATGGCGTCCAATTGGACCATCGAAGAATACGCCGTGAACCAGACGAATAGAATAGGCTACCGCGAAAATACTGGCTAAAGTCGCGACAATGGCAGAGCCAATCATCACTGGACCACTTAGGTTGGCCAGCAGTTCAGTAAAGAACATTTCCTTGGACAGGAAGCCATTCGTTAATGGGACACCTGCCATTGAGGCAGCAGTGATCATGGTAAGTGTTGCAGTAAAAGGCAGTAATTGCCATAAGCCGGACAGCTTGCGTAAGTCACGTGTACCCGATTCATGGTCAATAATGCCCGCAATCATAAACAGTGCAGCTTTAAAGGTTGCATGGTTAATGATATGGAAAATTGCAGCAGCCACCGCGAGTGGTGAACCAATCCCCAGCAGACACATGATCAGGCCAAGATGACTGATGGTTGAATAGGCCAGCAAGCCTTTCAGGTCTTCCTTAAAGATGGCAAAAAAGGCTGCGATGCACAGGGTAAATAGACCGATAAAGGTAACAATATTATGGAAAAGTGCCGCACCAGCAAAAATTGGCAACAAGCGTGCGACCAGAAATAAGCCCGCTTTTACCATCGTGGCAGAATGCAGATAAGCAGATACCGGTGTCGGTGCTGCCATGGCATTTGGCAGCCAGAAATGGAAAGGAAACTGCGCACTTTTGGTAAAGGCACCAAGCAAAATCAGCAGCAGGGTAGGTACAAACAGGCTATGCGATTGGATCAGCTCGGTCATCCCAAGGATCTGATCAATCTGATAAGTTCCTGTGATCTCACCCAGTAGAATGAAACCACCCAGCATTGCCAGACCACCCATACCGGTAATGGTCAGGGCCATGCGTGAGCCACGTTGCGCTACTTCATAATTGCTCCAGTAACCGACCAGCAAGAACGAGGAGATGCTGGTCAGTTCCCAGAAAATTAATAAAATAATCAGGTTATTCGACAAGGAAATGCCGAGCATGGCTGCCATGAACAGCATCAGCAGGATATAAAGTTTGCTGAGCGAGTTCTTCGGACTTAAATAATAGTAGGCATAAATAAAAATCAGGGTGCCGATGCCACTGATCAGCAGAGCAAATAATAGCCCCAGAGAATCCAGGCGGAAACTGAAATCAATACCAAGTTGAGGCAGCCATGACCAGCTTTCGCTAATGACTGCACCATCTAGCACCGCAGCCGCCTGGCTGAGTAATAATGCAAAACTGCTGAGGCTGACACCAATGGCCCCTAAGGCCGTTACCCCGCGCGAAAATCTTTTCAGCCACGAGACAAGGGTTGTGCCTAATACTAACGGTAACAATATAATAATCGGCAGCACACTCGTATCCATTGTCGTGAATTAGGTTGTCATGAACCTAGGGTGAATCTTTATCTTTCAAGGATTACAGGAATGCAAGGAGCAGCCCAAATTTCTCAATCTTGAAAGCCAAATCGTATTCAAAGAATAAAAACAGTTGTATTGCGCAACTTATAAACGATAGCAAATTCCGATTTTACAATGAAAAATGCAAGTAATTCCGATCATATTACAGGATAACAACAACATCAATCTTTTTGTGTACGACTTAACAATTATACGATGACCCCATGAAAACATGGGGCGTATGCTTGAGCACATCGACCGGATTGAACTGAAAATAAAGATTGAACTTGAAGATTCTATTGAAAAAAATGGACAGTCTTGAAGGCTTGCTTTGATGAGGAGGCATTCAGAAAAATTAAATCAGGTTAATTCAAGAGCCAGCTTATTCGCTTAAAACGGAATTTGGGGAATTTTCCGGTCATTTTGATTCAGTAAACGTAGCAACTCTTGTTGCTGCTCTTCATTCAATGTTTGCTGAATCAGTTGCAAGATTGAAAGTGGCGTTACTTGTTCAAGCTCGGGCTCGAGCAGCACGATTTCCTCAGTATTCAGGGTTTCTTGACCCAGGCCTAAATTCGCATAGAGTTGATCAAATTGCGCTGGGATTGTATCAACTTGAACTGGATAGAGTTGTTTATCTTCAAGACACACACATTGAAAATCTGCTGCCTGTTCCAGTAACTCAGGACGGTTACCAGTCACAATGATTTGCAGTTCAGGAAAGGCTTGATGCAGACGAGACAGAATGACTGCTGCCATGTCCTGATCCAGCTGATGATCAATCGCATCAATCAGTAGAATGCCACTGCCTTCCTTGCATGGAAACAGGCTTTTCGGATTGAGCAGACACAGGCGACGTACAATATCTCCGACTAAGCCAATCCAGTTACGGATGCTATTCGGTAATTGCTGTAAAGTCTGGGTTTGTCCTTTGTAGCTCACCATCAGCTGCATTTTAGGTTGGTACTGCAAATAGAGATTGCTGACTTCAGGCAGAACGATCGACAAAGCTTCACGCAGGCTATTTAAACTCGGAGTATTCACCTGGATCTGGGCATGTTCAATATGTTTGACTAGTTCATCCATATTGTGTTTTTTATCCTGCTGCGAAGCGCGGCTCAGGATCTGCTCTAGAATCTGCGCACTTTGCGCATTTTCAATGTCGCTGATTTCCCGGAACCATTCAAAAAAACGGGTAAAAGTCGTGAAGGGAATAGCTGCAATTTCATAGGCATACACCGTTTGTAAAATCGCCGGATTGTTTTTACTGAGCAGATTGATTTCATTGACAAAACGCTCAGCCGGATAATAGGCAATCAGCGGTAAGCCCAGCATTGGATCTTTGGCGAGGGCTTTCTGATACAACGTGACCATCGCTTCGAGTTGCGATGTATCTACCTTACTCAGTCCCACACCCTGACTATTTAAAGTTTTATAAAGCTGCCAGCTGCACTGCTGGGTAGAAGATTGCTGTTGATCGCTACTTTCTGCAAAAGAGCCAATTTCTTCAGGAAAACGGACCTGAATATTGACCTTGGATTGCAGACGATGTTGCATGATGTCCTGATCCAGCATCACCATGCCGGCAGTACGCAGGTCACGATAGCGCGCAGCGAACCAGGTCAGTGCCTGATAGGTGCTACGCAGCAGCGCCGTTTTACCAGAACCCTGATCACCGAGAATTAAGGTAACGGGCAGTTTATGATATTTAAAATCAAGCTGGATATCAGAAAAGTGCAGGGTATGTTTGAGTTGTATGGATTCGACTTGCATAGACCACCTGTATCGTGATGCCTACATCCATGCTGTACTAGCCTGCTGCCTGCCGTAATGATAGAGGCATTTTAATTTTTAGCTGCTGAATCAGGTCATAAATGTGGTGAATATTTAAGCTTACTTTAGCACGTGTACAGGCCACGTAAAGCAGTCTTAACTCTTCATCACTAATCTTGTGATCTTTTTCATTTAATTTAAACTGGTAGTCATCTTCAATATGGACCCGGTCCCATTCCAACCCTTTGGCTTTGTGGGCAGTGGAGATGATGTAGTCGGCCTGTCCGATTGGCGTGATCTTGGCCAGCGCAGTTTTTAGTGGATCAGTCCCATGCTCATCCACTAACTTTACTAACGGTTTAATGTCGCTGCCTTCATTGGTCTCGCAATATTCATGCACATCATGCCAGGAGTTAAACCAAGCCAGTTCAGGCACATCCACCACGCGTTTGCCCTGTTTCAGCATGGCAGCCGCTTCGACAAAACGGTTGAGCTTGACATGATCGGCCTGCAGACTGACCTTTTCACCACGCACAAGTCCAGCAAGCAGCAGTTCCATGGCGCGGGCATTGGTACGGCATAAAATCGCATCACGCATTTTAGTATGTGGTTTATTCACTACTTTAGAGTTCAGATGCGGATTACCGAGTAAGGGCACGGTTTCATTCAAGGCTCCCAAAATTGCATTGGCATTCAGGGCAATTTCAGGACCAAAACGGAATGAGGTGGTCAGGCGGGATTCTGGTAATGGCAGTTGCTGCATGGCATTGACTGCACCACGCCAGGCATAAATCTGCTGATGCGCATCCCCGACATAGATCACCTGGGTGCTGCGCTGTTTTAGCAAAATACCCAGCATCAGGGGGTCAGCATCCTGAGCCTCATCAAACAGTACATAATCCGCTGGAATATTCGGTTCTGACAATGCCCAGAGTTTCAGATAAATATCATGTCCAATACCGGCCTGATGATTCGGATCAATTGATTCCAGCCAGCGACGCTCAACCGCAGGATAGAGTTTCTTTTGCAGGGCCTCGACATCGTCCGGATGTAACCAGCTTGGTGCCTGAATATGCCGTGGAGCAGGGTATTGCGAACTGGTGGAACAGAAATAACCGACCGCATTGGCGACCAGACTGGCCAGACGCGAAGGCATCATGACATATTTTTCATAACGGCCACCCATCATGCGGCGCAAGGTCATCGGCTCAAGGCGATATTCCTTGGCAATGAAGCTTGGACTGAGGCGGGGCAGGCGCAGTTTATCCGTGACTCCACGTGGAACACTGCGATAGGCCAATGAGTGGAAAGTCCGGCAGTCCACACCACGATGGAACTTATTTTGTGCTTCCGCAGCAATGGATTTGTTAAATGCCAGATACATGCCACGCCGCTGCGGCATGGCATCGCTGATCATTTGTAAAGTTGTGGTTTTACCTGTGCCGGCATAGGCAATCACTTTAAAAGATTTGCCCAGACGTGCGTTATCAATGGCAGTGGCTTGCTCATAGGTTGCGGTCGGTTTAATTGGCTCAGACACAGTTAAATTCAAAACTTAGTGTGAACGGTTGGCTTTTTCAACCAGACCAGATAAGCCCTGACGACGTGCCAGTTCATTTAAAACCAGTTGTGGATCAAGGTCGAAATAGCCCAGCATCACGATAGTATGGAACCACAGATCTGCCACCTCATAGATCAGGTCATTTTTATTGTCTTCGGTTGCTTCAGCTTTAAAGTCTTTGGCAGTAATCACGGTTTCAAAGCTTTCTTCACCGACTTTTTCCAGAATTTTGTTTAGACCTTTGTGATAGAGCTTGGCGACATAAGATGAATCGGGATCAGCCTGCTTACGTTCAGCCATCATCTGACCCAGATAAGACAACACTTCAACCTGTTCTGATTGGGCATTAGATGCATTCATCGCCATGGTATGCGGGTTTGCAGATTTTTCACCATAGATCGCTGCAGGATCTTTGATTTGAGCATCGACAATTTCCCAGCCATTCGGCGTCAGTTTGCGATAGAAACAAGATTCACGACCAGTATGACAGGCAATTCCACCATGCTGTTCGATTTGCAGCACAATCACGTCAGCATCACAGTCCAGACGGATTTCATACACTGTCTGGAAATGACCAGATTCTTCGCCCTTATGCCATAACTTGTCGCGGGAACGAGAGAAATACACGGCCTGATTTTTTTCAGCTGTCAGTGCCAGTGCTTCACGGTTCATCCACGCCACCATCAATACACGACCGGTTTGATGATGCTGGGCAATGGCAGGTACAAGTCCTTGTTCGTTAAATTTTACTTCATCGAGCCATTGCAGGTTATTCATAAGGGTGTCCATCTGTTGAATCAATATCTAAATGTTTAATACATGCGGATCAAATATCCGTCCGATAGTGTACGTGATCTGAGATCATTTGCGGCAAAAATCTGTATCTGAAATGACAGGATCTGTCGTGATAACTCGGGGTATCTTGATTGATGACCGATCAAAATAACAAAGCCGCCAGCAGGCGGCTTGGTTCAAAGTGCATTTTCGCCTGGACTTACCAGTGCTCACCCGGGAAGATGCGTGCATATGCTTTCTGTACCCAGTTCAACTTCTGTGGCTGACCTACAGAGGCAGATGAACTTGGGAACAGGTTGTAGCCGATCGACATCAGTTTATTGTTAATGTCTGGTGCAATTGCATAAGTAATTGAAGCTAGACGGCCCAAACCGGTAGCAACTTTTTTCGGTCGTTTCACAATTGCATGTGCTATCAGATCAGACGCTTCTTCAGGAGAAAGTGTCGGAACATATTTATAGATCTTGGTTGGTGCAATCATTGGCGTACGTACCAATGGCATATAGATGGAAGTAATTGCGATCTTATGTGAATTGACTTCTGCAGACAGACAGCGGCTAAATGCATCCAAGGCTGCTTTCGATGCCACATAAGCAGAGAAGCGAGTCGCATTTGCCAATACCCCAATCGAACTGATGTTGATGATGTGACCCTGACGACGAATCATCATATGCGGCAGGATGTTCATCACCAGACGCACAGCACCGAAATAGTTCAGCTGCATGGTACGTTCAAAATCGTGGAAGCGATCCACCGATTCATGTACCGCACGGCGGATCGAACGACCGGCATTGTTAATCAGAATATCAATGTGATCAACAGAAGCCAGAATCTGTTTGGATACTTCATCAATGGCGTCCAGATTATTCAGGTCACACGGAAAAACTGTTGCCATGCCGCCTTTTGCTTCAATTTCTTCTTTTACCTGGTCCAGAGTCTCTTTGGTACGTGCTACTAGCAGGACATGTGCACCTGCATCTGCCAGACGATGTGCTGCTGTCAGGCCAATGCCGCTGGATGCACCTGTAATGAGGATAGTTTTGCCTTGAACTCGTTTCAGTAGATGTTTCTGTAGTCTGGATTTCACGTTTGTTATTCCTGAAATATGCTGTAGATTTACGTTTTTTCTTATTTGGTTTGTACATAGGTATGCACGAAAGTTCGTACACAATGAAGTCTGTATATGATAACGAATTATGCAGGAAAATCCAGAGATTAAGTTGTTGAAAATAAGGAAAATTTTAGAGTAATTGCTCTATTTTTAAACTACGTTTCAATTAATTTTTATTGTGATCTAACCATAAGATAAAGCTCATGAAAAGTAAAGCCAGATAAAAAACTCCATCAGAAATGATGGAGTTTTTTGCTTTAAAAGAAGGCTTAAACGGCTGCGAGTGACTGTTCCAGATCAGCAATCAAGTCATCAATGTGTTCAATCCCGATAGAAAGACGAACCATATCTTCACTCACGCCAGCCGATTTAAGTTCTTCTGGATTAAGCTGGCGATGAGTCGTAGTGGCCGGATGACAGGCCAGACTCTTGGCATCCCCAATATTGACCAGACGGGTGAACAGCTGCAGGGCATCAATAAAACGAGCACCGCCTTCACGACCACCTTCAACACCAAAAGTCAGAATGGCAGACGGTTTCCCTTTCACATATTTCTGTGCCAAAGCATGCTGAGGATGATCTTTCAGGCCAGCGTAATTGACCCATTTTACTTTCGGATGCTGCTGCAAATATTCCGCAACTTTAAGTGCATTTTCAGTATGACGTTCCATACGCAGGCTTAAAGTTTCTAAACCTTGCAAAATTAAAAATACATTTTGCGGGCTGATTGCCGCACCAGTATTGCGAAGTGGTACCACACGGGCGCGGGCAATATAGGCTGCTTCACCCAAAGCTTCAACATAGTTCACGCCATGATAGCTTGGGTCAGGTGTATTCAGGGCAGGGAAGCGTGCTGCATGTTTGCCCCATGGAAACTTGCCGCTATCGACAATAATGCCGCCAATCGAATTGCCATGCCCGCCAATATATTTGGTCAGTGAGTGCACCAGGATATCGGCACCGAAATCAAAAGACTTCTGCAAGACAGGAGTTGCTACAGTGTTGTCGACAATCACGGGTACGCCGTATTCATGCGCAATCTTTGAAATCGCTTCCAAGTCGATAATGTTGCCGAGTGGGTTACCAATTGATTCCACAAAAACCAGTTTGGTTTTGTCGTCAATCAGACCACGCAGGGCTTCCGGATTTTGATAGTCAAAGAAGCGGACTTCAATGCCTTGCTTTGGCAGGGTATGTGCAAACAGGTTATAGGTGCCACCATATAAAGTAGACACTGAAGCAATATTATCCCCGGCTTCAGTAATGGTCTGAATCGCATAGGTAATCGCAGCCATACCAGATGCCAATGCCAGTGCGCCAATACCACCTTCTAGGGCAGCAATACGCTGTTCCAGTACCGCTGTGGTCGGATTCATGATACGGGTATAAATATTGCCCTGAACTTTCAGGTCAAACAGGTCTGCGCCATGCTGGGTATTGTCAAAGGCATAAGAGGTGGTCTGATAAATTGGCACCGCGACAGCTTTGGTGGTGGGTTCCGGGCTATAACCTGCATGAATTGCTAAAGTTTCTGCTTTATAAGTCATGATCGTTAGTCTTCTTTGTGTTTTGCTTTAATAAAATTGCTCAAATATTAGCACTTGAAATATGAAGAAAAGTGCATATTTATTCAGATGAATATCTTAATTAACGATATAACATCAACAAAATAATGCAAGTTCAGGTACTAAAAATTCTGTTTGAAAAATAAACAGGATTAAACTTGTAACAAGGCATTAACTTCACCGGAATGGCTTATGTTTTGTAGACATTCTGCGTATAATAGCCGATTATTTTTTCGCTCATGATTGAGCAGGGGAAATTCATTTTTTCCCCATCTGGTTTTTCAATTGAGGAGTCCTACGTGGCCCAATATATTTATACGATGAACCGAGTATCCAAGATGGTTCCGCCGAAGCGCGAAATCCTCAAAGATATCTCCTTATCATTTTTCCCAGGCGCAAAAATTGGTGTGCTTGGTCTGAACGGTGCGGGTAAATCTACTTTGCTTCGTATTATGGCGGGCGTAGATAAAGATTTCTCTGGTGAAGCTCGTGCGCAACCGGGTATCAAAATCGGTTATCTGGAGCAAGAACCACCTTTGGATGAAACCAAAGACGTTCGTGGTAATGTTGAAGATGGCGTACGTGAAGCACTTGATGCTTTGGCACGTTTGGATGAAGTTTTCGCTGAATATGCAGCAGAAGATGCAGATTTCGATGCACTTGCAAAAGAGCAAGAAAAGCTAGAAGCGATTATTCAGACTTGGGATGCGCATAACCTGAACAACCAACTTGAACAGGCGGCAGCTGCATTAAACCTGCCAGCTTGGGATGCTGATGTAACTAAATTGTCTGGTGGTGAGCGCCGTCGTGTTGCACTTTGCCGTCTGCTTCTGTCTAAGCCAGACATGTTACTTCTAGACGAACCGACGAACCACTTGGATGCATCATCTGTATCCTGGTTAGAGCGTTTCTTGAAAGATTTCCCAGGTACCATCGTTGCGATCACGCATGACCGTTACTTCCTGGATAACGTAGCAGAGTGGATTCTTGAACTTGACCGTGGCATGGGCATTCCATACCAAGGCAACTACTCTTCTTGGTTAGAGCAGAAAAATGCCCGTTTAGAGCAGGAACAGAAGCAAGAAGAATCTTTTGCTAAAGCACTTAAGAAAGAACTTGAATGGGTTCGTTCTAATGCGAAAGGTCAACAAAAGAAAAACAAAGCACGTATGGAGCGCTTTGAAGAGCTTAACTCACGTGAATTCCAGCAACGTAATGAAACGTCTGAAATCTACATTCCACCTGGTCCACGTCTAGGTAACAAGGTTGTAGAAGTTGAAGGTATCAGCAAATCGTTTGGTGATCGTACGCTCTATAAAGATTTATCGTTTGTTGTACCGCCTGCTGCGATTGTGGGTATCGTCGGTGAAAACGGTGCGGGTAAAACTACACTCTTCCGTATGATGACAGGCGAATTACAACCTGATACGGGTACAGTAACTTTAGGTGATTCAGTTAAAGTTGCTTATGTAGGTCAGATTCGTGATACCTTAGATAACAACAAAACTGTTTGGGAAGAAGTTTCTGGCGGTTTAGATATCTTGCGTATTGGTGAATACGAAATTGCATCACGTGCGTACATCGGCCGTTTTAACTTTAAGGGCCAAGATCAGCAAAAACGTGTCGGTCAGTTGTCCGGTGGTGAGCGTAACCGTTTACAGCTTGCAAAAATCCTGCAAATGGGCGCTAACGTAATCTTACTCGATGAACCGTCAAACGACTTGGACATCGAAACTTTACGTGCACTCGAAGATGCGATTCTTGTCTTCCCGGGTACAGTGATGGTGATCTCGCATGACCGTTGGTTCCTTGACCGTATTGCAACGCACATCCTGTCATTCGAAGGTGAAACACCTGAATTCTTCACCGGTAACTATGCAGAATTCGAAGAATACCGTCGTAAACGCGATGGTGATGACCTTGTTGCGAAACGTCAGAAATACCGCAAAATTGGTGCTTAACTAAAGCGCAAAAAACCAGCCCTAGGGCTGGTTTTTTATCCTATATTCTTAAGTTCTTCAGCTTTCTATTTCTGATAAAAGTTGTGCAGCCTTACTATGATTTTGCTGTCTGGCTTTATCTAACCATAATCTGGCCTGTTCATCATTTTGATCTAAACCTAGTTTCCCATGCAAATAATACACGCCAAGTCGATATTGTGCTTCCATATGTCCTCTTAACCCTGCACTCAGGTAGTTCCAGACAGCATTGCGTTGATAGATGTGTTTTGGGGTTAGGCGTTGGCTAATCTCTGGTATAGCCTGTAGTTGTTGCAGGGTCATGCACAGTGACTCATATTGTAAAGCCTGCAAATAATAAGTATCTGCTTCACTTGGTTGCTCCTCAATGAATGGAATAGGTGGATCATTACAAGAAAATAGAAAATTTATAATTTTTTTAAGCATTTTTATTATTCCTTTATGCTGCATCCCTGCAATAAATTGGAATCCTTTTTTATAAGAATAAATTACACCAGTTTGTCTGATGATGTTTTTAAATTTTTAGATAATCCGATAAAACTAATCTAATGAAAGGCATAAAAAAGACTGCCGAAGCAGCCTTAAATACGAAAGAGAAAAATCAGATTTCCCATTCATGATTACATTCACGGCATTTCCATTTTTTCTGGCTTTGCATGAATGCCTGCATAGAAATTTTAAAGTCAGGCAAGTCTTTATAGAACATAAAGCCTGCAATCAGACAGATCACGAATACAATTACTGTTGCAGTCTGTAGGGTAGTGCCTGCGCCGTCACCAAAAATCCACATACCAATACTGATGATCACCAGCAGAAGTAAGACAAATAGGGCAGGTACAAGAAGTACCAAGCTTTTTGGCACGACTGGACGTGCTGCTGGCTGACCTGGTTGTGCAAGCGGCATGATTTTAGGACTTTGACATTTCGGACAACGGTATTGCATTGCAACTCCAGAATTTTTCAATTTTGTCTATTTTAATCTTAATCATACAGAAAGCCAAAAGTGGCTCAAAGTTATCATAATAAATTTCAGACAATAAAAAACCCAAGTCGCAATGCTTGGGTTTTTATTAAGATCACCCTAATGTATTAGGGTGATCTTGAATATGGCGTCCCTACGGGGATTCGAACCCCGGTTACCGCCGTGAAAGGGCGATGTCCTAGGCCTCTAGACGATAGGGACAAATGAGGCAAATACACAAGTAAAGCAAGACTTTTGGTGGAGTCAAGGAGGATCGAACTCCTGACCTCTACAATGCCATTGTAGCGCTCTACCAACTGAGCTATGACCCCAGTCTGTGTGAGCGCTATATTATGGATATAACGTTCACACGTCAACTAAAAATTTAATTAAGCTTCATCAACTGCATCATTTTTCGGCAATTTTAAGCTTTCATTAAGTTTTTCCCAGACTTTCAGCTCTTTTTTGCTTGGACCACCGACAATTTCCAGGGCATGACGCAGACGGGCAAAGGTCAGGTCCGGTCCAATCGTCACCATGGTTTGCATCACGGGTGTAGATGCAGTTGAACCGGCAATGGCAATAAAGAAAGCTGGCATAAAGTCACGCAACTTGATGCCCATCTGGTTGGCAAGATCCATCAGAGTTTGGCTGACCGTATCATTATTCCAGGTAAACAGGCTTTCCAGACGCCAGATAGCAAACTGCAAACTTTGACGTACCTGTTCTTCAGTCAGTTTTTTGCTTTCAAACTGTTCTTTACTTAGTGTCGGGAAATGGTTGAAATAATGCGCTGACCAGTTCACCGCTTCAGACAGCAGGTTAATACGTGGCTGAATCGCAGCCGCAATTTCTTCCAGCTTCGCACGGTCTGCTTTCCAGGCCAGTAAAGTATCCAGCAGTTCGGCAGGAGAAAGTGCCTTAATCCACTGACCATTTAACCAGTTTAGCTTTTCTACATCAAAAATCGGACCACCCAGAGACACACGATTGATATCAAAATGCTTAATCATTTCAGCCAAAGTGAATTTTTCGCTTTCATCTGGCATTGACCAGCCCATACGACCCAAGTAGTTCAGCAGGGCTTCTGGCAATACACCGATGTCTTTATAGTAGTTAATAGACGTCGGGTTTTTACGCTTAGACAGTTTTGATTTGTCCGGATTACGCAGTAGTGGCATGTGGCACAGCACTGGCATGTCCCAACCAAAATATTTGTATAGCAACTGATGTTTAGGCGCAGAAGGAATCCATTCTTCACCGCGAATCACATGGGTGATTTGCATCAGGTGATCATCGACCACGTTTGCCAAATGATAAGTTGGCAGACCGTCAGTTTTTAGCAGAATTTGCATGTCGACTTGCGCCCATGGAATTTCTACTTCACCACGCAACATATCATTGAAGGTACATACACCTTCAGTTGGCACTTTCATACGAATCACATGCGGTTCGCCAGCTGCCAGACGACGTGCGACTTCTTCTTTAGAGAGTTTCAAACCACGGCCATCGTAACGTGGTGATTCACCACGTGCCTGCTGTTCAGCACGCATTTCATCTAACTCTTGCGCAGTCGCAAAACAGTAGAAGGCATGACCTTTATCTACCAGCTCTTCAGCATATTTTTTATAGATGCTCATACGTTCTGACTGACGGTATGGCGCATGTGGACCGCCAACATCCGGACCTTCAGACCAGTTCAGGCCTAACCAGCGCAAAGAATCCAGAATCATTTTCTCTGATTCAGGGGTAGAGCGCAGCTGATCAGTATCTTCAATACGAAGAATAAATTCACCGCCGTGCTGCTTGGCAAAGCACAGGTTAAACAAGGCAATATAGGCAGTTCCTACATGAGGAAAACCTGTAGGAGAAGGGGCAATACGAGTACGAACAGTCATAGTCGGATGGAATCTAAATATAAATTTCTGGCTATTATAACGAAAAAGCCACATCACTTAATGCTTAATTCAACATTGAATGATATGGCTTTAGATCAGAAGCAGTTTTAAATGTTGCGAGCTGTCAGCTGATAATTAGGAATTGCTGCTAAAGAAAAAATTTTGCAGAAAACGAGTAAAACTCTGGTTTTGATCGGCAAAAAAGTTTTGTGATGGACGTACTTTAATTGCAGTCAAAACTTTCAGGTTTTCTTCAGGATGCAGAGATTTTTCAGTTTTTTGCTGCTGAATTGCCTTTTCAATAGGAGATGACTTAGTCACTGTTACTGCTGGTTTAGAGGCAGCAGCTGTTAGTGCAGCCGGATTATTAACTAGCTCAGGGTGCGCAACAACAGCGTTGC
Organism: Acinetobacter sp. LCT-H3; assembly: GCF_001866125.1. NCBI lineage: Bacteria > Pseudomonadati > Pseudomonadota > Gammaproteobacteria > Moraxellales > Moraxellaceae > Acinetobacter > Acinetobacter sp. LCT-H3. Next base: position 108,926 of record NZ_MODX01000001.1, read on the forward strand.
TGAATTGTGCGGTAAATAAAATGGATAGGCTCAGGATGCCGGTCTTGAACGTTGCAAATTTCATGTCCAAACTCCCTCTCTTGTTGTGGTGCTGGATTTATAGTCTTAGGTTTTTTGTTGTGTTGAATACAATTCAATCACATTTAACCTCTAAAAAGTAGAACCAAGTCACAAAATTTACAAAAAAAATAAATATGACAATGGAAAATTGAGAAAAATCAGAGATCACCTCATAACGGCGCTATTTTTAGCACAGGACTATGAAGAGACTATGAAGAGACTATGAAGATTATATCCTAAAGTAATCAATTGATAGGCGATAAGTATAAAAAATGCAGAGAATTGTCATTTATAAGATATCTGAAAATAAGAAAAACTTTAAAATTATTATTATAAGCATATGATTGTTAAATATATTTCAAATTTATATAGTGTTTTTTAGATAAACAAAAGAGCTATTGTAATGAAAAAAATAATTGTATCTGCATTTTTCGCAGTGCTTTCGGGGACAAGTACACAGCTGGCAATAGCCAAAGATTTCCTGAATGTTTCCTACGATCCAACCCGTGAGTTCTATCAGGAATATAATGAAGAATTCGGCAAATTCTGGAAACAAAAAACCGGACAAACGGTTAACTTTAAGCAGTCACATGGGGGTTCAGGTAAACAGGCCCGTTCCGTAGTGGATGGTTTACAGGCAGATGTCGTAACATTGGCACTGGCCAATGACATTGAAGAAATCGTCACTGCTGGTCTGATTCATAAAGGCTGGCAAAAAGAGTTTCCGAATAACTCAGCACCTTATACTTCGACTATTGTCTTCTTGGTGCGTAAGGGTAATCCAAAACAGATTAGAGACTGGAATGACCTAACCAAGCCAGGGGTCGAAATTATTACCCCAAATCTGAAAACCGGTGGCGCACCACGCTGGATTTATCTGTCTGCCTGGGGCTATGCGCTGAAACAGCCGGGTGGTAATGATATCCAGGCCAAAGAACTGGTGAAAAAATTATATGGCAATGTCAAAGTGCTGGATTCAGGTGCGCGTGGATCTTTAACCACTTTTGCTGAGCGTGGCATCGGTGACGTGTTGTTGTCTTGGGAAAATGAAGCCTTGCTGGCGACTCAAGGTTTAGGTAAAGACAAATACGAAATTGTTTATCCGTCTATCTCGATCTTGGCTGAACCATCGGTGGCGATTGTCGACAAAAGTGTCGCGAAAAATGGTAATGCGAATCTGGCTAAAGGTTATTTGAACTACTTGTATTCACCGAAGGGACAGGAACTGGCAGCGAAATATTATTTCCGTCCGCGTGACCAAAAAGCGGCTGCAAAGTATGCAAAACAGTTTCCAAAAATTCAAACCTTTACAATTGATAAAGTGTTTGGTGGTTGGGCCAAGGCACAGAGAACTCATTTCGTAAATGGTGCAATCTACGACCAGATTTCTGCTGAAAACCGCTAATTTGCCATGGTTTTCTAAATACTTGATAAGACGGCAAAACGGATAAATTGCTTATCCGTTTTTTTCATATCTAAAGAATAAAATGCTATAAAACCTGCATAGCTCTATATTGTTAAAATTTTTATTATATAAAACATAATATTAAAACAAAAAATAACTGAATATTACCCTGTATACACTTTGTTTGCTGAATTGCGAAAAATAACTTTATTTCATATAGTTATATGAATACAAGATAATCCTCCCGTGCTCTCATGAAAACTCAGTTAAAATCAATATTTAGCGCTGCCTTATTGGCAACAGGTTTGACATTTACCGCAACTGCCACGCAAGCAGCTGACCGTGATTTTTTAAACGTGTCTTATGATGCAACCCGCGAGTTCTATGACGAATTCAATAAATCTTTTGGTGCTTACTGGAAAAGCCGCACCGGTATTAATGTAAACTTTAAACAGTCGCATGGTGGTTCTGGTAAACAGGCACGTTCGGTTGTTGATGGTCTGAAAGGCGATGTTGTGACGCTGGCTTTAGCCAATGACATTGAAGAAATCGTAAAATCGGGCCAGATCAAAGCGGGTTGGCAAAAGGAATTCCCATATAACTCTGCACCGTATACCTCGACTATTGTATTTATGGTGCGTAAGGGTAACCCTAAAGGAATTAAAGACTGGAAAGATCTGACTAAACCAGGCGTGGAAATTATTACACCAAACCCGAAAACTGGTGGTCTGCCACGTTGGGTGTATTTGTCAGCTTGGGGTTATGCAGAAAAACAACCGGGTGGCAGCAAGGCGAAAGCTCAAGAGTTTGTGGGCAAGCTTTATAAAAACGTAAAAGTCATGGACTCAGCTGCACGTGCATCGATGACTACCTTTGCAGAGCGTAATATTGGTGATGTATTGTTGACCTGGGAAAATGAAGCTTTAGTGACGCAAAAAACACTGGGTAAAGACAAGTTTGATATTATCTACCCATCTCTGACGATTCTGACTGAACCTTCTGTGGCAATTGTGGATCGTACTGTCGAGAAAAATGGCAATAAATGGTTAGCAACAGGCTATATCAATTATTTATATTCTCCACTCGGTCAGGAAATGGCAGCAAAACATTATTACCGTCCACGTAATCAGGAAGTTTTAGCGAAATACTCGAAGCAGTTCCCGAAAATCAAAACTTTTACCATTGATGAAGTATTCGGTGGCTGGGCCAATGCACAGAAAACTCATTTCGTGAATGGGGCGCTCTTTGATCAGATTTATAACTCAAAACGTTAATTTGTTGATTTAAAATTTAATTTTATAAATAAAGAAGCTTCCTCCAAGGAAGCTTTTTTATCGTTTGAGTAAAAATAAAAACGGTTTTCTCTATGGAAAATAATATTTATCTACAAAAAGTCGTTTGGAGCTTTAGCTAAACAGAGTGATAATGTGCAGTTAAATTTTTCGCCCTATTGATTGAGTTTTTATGTCCCATATTTCTGTATTGCTTCACGAAACCGTTGATGCCCTGGTGGCTGATCGAAATACGGGAATTTATGTGGATGGAACCTTCGGCCGTGGTGGCCATACGCGTCTTTTATTATCTAAATTAGATGAAAATGCCCGTGTTTATGCCTTTGATAAAGACCCTCAGGCACTTGAAACAGCGGCGATCCTGGAACAGGAAGATCCCCGGTTTAAAATTATTCATGCCAGCTTTGCTGACCTTAAAGAAGCACTTGCTGAGCATGGTATAGAAAGCGTGGATGGCGTGATGGCGGATTTAGGCGTGTCATCTCCACAGCTGGATCAGGCTGAACGTGGCTTTAGCTTTATGAAAGATGGTCCGCTGGATATGCGTATGGACAATTCACAAGGCCCGACCGCAGCTGAGTGGCTGGTGAATATTGAAGAAGAAGCTTTGGCCAATATCATTTTCCAGTATGGCGAAGAGCGATATAGCCGCCGGATTGCCAAAGCGATCAAGGCTGCCGGATATATTGATACGACAGCCAAGCTGGCAGAAATTGTCAAAGTGGCACACCCGAAATGGGAAAAAAATAAACATGCGGCAACCCGAACTTTCCAGGCGATTCGTATTGCTATTAATAAAGAATTAGAAGATATTGAAGTTTTCCTGCCACAAGCCGTTGAAGTACTTAAACCTCATGGCCGTTTGGCGGTTATTAGCTTCCATTCATTGGAAGACCGTTTAATTAAACAATTTATTCAAAAAGAATCTACCTTAGAGGAAGACTCGGGCTGGGGGATGCCGCAACAACGCAAGGATACACGTCGACTGAAAAAAGTATCCCGTATCAAGGCAAGTGATGAGGAAGTGAAAGCCAATCCTCGTTCACGTAGTGCATGGCTCCGAGTTGCAGAACGTTTAGCTTAATAGGCAAATAATGAAAACTGAAGTGGTCGAAAGGAAGTTGAATCAGTCAGGGATGAAGAAAGCCATTACTTACGGCATTCTGTTGATGATGGTTTTCATCAGTGCTGTATTTGTGGTATTTCAAGTCTTTGAATATCGTCAGGATTACCGAAAACTGAGCAGCTATCTGCGTGAGCGTGATGATCTCAATGCGGAGTGGGGGCGTTTGCTGATCGAGCAGCAGACCTTTGGTGCAACCGCCCAGATCGGAACACGTGCCGTGACCCAGCTCAGAATGTATTCTCCTCCTGTTTCACAGACCGTGGTGATTTCATTGCCACAAACTTCAGATGTAAAAAAATAAGGCTAGCGCTCAGACATGGTAGACAAGAAAACCAAGCAAGTGGCACGTAAAAAACAGTCCGTGACGACAAAAAATGCTTTAAGCGTTGATATTAGCCGTTTTTATATTATGTGGGCCGTGGTACTGCTGTGCTTTCTGGCTTTGATCGGGCGCGCTTTTTATGTACAGGTGATTAATAAAGAATTCCTGCAGAACAAGGCCAATGCCAAGATTTTAAGAACCGACAAAATTAAAGCCATGCGCGGTGTGATTTATGACCGTAATGGCGTGCCACTGGCGATAAGTACTCCAATTATGCGGGTGGTGATTGATCCACGTGATTATTTTGATAATAAAAAACTCTATGATGAAACGATTCAGGCTTTGGAAAAGGATCCGAATAACCGCAAGCTGAAACGTCAGTTACCGGATAAAAACCTGAACCTGGATGAACTGGCTGATGCGGTGGGTATGGATCGTGCCGACCTGCGCAAGAAAATGGAAGCGCGTCCGCGTTCCCGTTATCTGATCCTGAAAAAAGAAGTTCCGCCTCAACAGGCTGAGCTGATTATGAAGCGTAATTTCCAGGGTGTATACACCGAGAAAAACTATAAGCGTTACTATCCGCAGCCACAACCGAACTCACAGATTATTGGCTTGACCAACAGTGAGAGTGTGGGCATTGAAGGCCTGGAAATGCAGCTGAATACCCGTCTATCAGGTGTAGACGGCGAGCAGCACATAGTACGTGATAAGAAGGGCAACCGCGTTAAAGACCCTGAAATTATTAAAGAAGTTGAAGCAGGGGAAAATATCACGCTTAGCATCGATTCACGCTTGCAGTACATTATGTATCGTGAACTGACTGCAGCAGGTGTTGCAAATAATGCCCGTTCTGCAACCGCAATCGCGGTGGATGTGAAGACGGGTGAAATTCTGGCGATGACTTCATGGCCAGCTTATAACCCGAATGATAAAAACGGATTATTGAACAAAGATGCGATGCGTAACCGCGGTGCGGTCGACTCTTTCGAGCCGGGTTCAACCATGAAGCCGCTGACTGTAGCGATGGCGCTGGAAAGTGGTAAATACACAGCCAATTCAGTGGTGAATACGACCCCGGGAAGTATGCGGGTCGGGAATCACACAATCCGGGATACCCACAATTATGGGCAATTAACCTTGGGTGGTATTATCCAGAAATCCTCTAACGTTGGTGTCGCCAAACTGGCGTTATCACTGCCTTATGAAACCTTGCCGACTTTCTATAAACGCCTTGGTTTTGGTCAGCGTTCTGCCGTGAAATTCCCGGGTGAAAGTGCCGGTCTGATTCTGCCACCTAGTAAATGGAACGTGTCTGAAGTGGCGACTATGTCTTATGGTTATGGTCTGAATGCGACGGTGCTACAACTGGCTGATGCCTATGCCATGCTGGCTAACAAGGGCGTAAAAGTCCCACTAAGCCTGTACAAATTAGAAGAGCAGCCGAAAGGCGAGCAGATGATTGATCCGAAAATTGCAGACCAGGTTCTGCTGATGATGGAAACTGCAACCTTGCCAGGGGGTACCGCTACTCGTGCGACAGTGCCAGGTTATCGGGTTGCAGGTAAAACAGGGACTGCGCATAAATTGCGTGCTGACCGTAAAGGTTATTCGACCAATGAATACCGTGCTTTATTTGCCGGCGTGGCACCAGTCAGTGACCCACGGATCGCTATGGTGGTGGTGGTAGAAAACCCGCAAGGCACCTACTATGGTGGTACGGTATCTGCGCCGGTCTTTGCGCGTGTAATGCAAGAGTCTTTACGCTTGCTGAATGTCCCATTGGACAAACCTTTAGAATCTCCCCAAGTCCAGTAAACAGGTGATCAATGTCGATAACATTTCAAGATCTCTACGCCGTTCAAGATAGTGCTGAATGGATGCGACAATCCTTTCAGGGCTTTGAGCTGGACAGCCGAAAAGTAAAATTAGGGCAAATTTTTATTGCCCTGACCAGTCTGTCTCAACCTGAGAAAACTGTGGAATATGCGAAAAAAGCGCTATCTCTAGGAGCACTGGCAGTCATTTCTGAACAGGATCTCGGAATCTCTCCTGCATTAGTCGTGACAAATGTACGGCATCTAATGGGGGGGTGGCAGAAACGTTATCTGCAAGCGACCCAGCCAGTACAGGCTGCAAGTATTCTGGCCGTGACTGGAACCAATGGAAAAACCACCATTTCTCGCTTGGTCGCAGAACTCTTGATGCTGCAAGGCAAACCTTGTGCGGTGATGGGCACCACGGGCAATGGAATTTTGCCAAATCTGGAAGCCTCTTCGCATACCACACTGGATGCGCTGCAATTGCAAAATGCCCTACATGGTTATGCGCAAGCGGGCGCAGAATTTGCTTCGATTGAAGCCAGTTCGCATGGTCTTGAACAAGGCCGCTTAAATGGCTGTGATATTGAAATTGCAGCTTATAGCAACCTGAGCCGTGACCATCTGGATTATCACGGTACGCTGGAAGCTTATGCTGAGGCCAAGTCACGTTTATTCAAATTTGAATCTCTGAAAGTTGCGATCATTAATCTGGATGACGCACATGCTCAGGTGATGATTGAGGCGGCTCAGGCTAATCTAGCGCAGCCGAAAATTTTGACTTATTCATTGTCGCAAGCTGCTGACTATCAGGTACAGGATATTCAATACCGGATTTCTGGTGCAGAATTTAAACTGATCACTGCGCAGGGTACATTCACCGTACACAGTCCACTCTTGGGTCATTTCAATGTTGAAAACCTAGTGGCGAGTCTGGTTGTTGCAGAACAGGCTGGTTTTGATTTAGCAAATTTGATTGAGACTGTGCCTAATCTAAAAGGCGCACCGGGTCGTATGCAGGTACTGCGTGATGGTGAGCGCTTGTTTGTAGTGGATTATGCCCATACGCCAGATGCTTTGACGCAGGTATTGGTGACTTTAAAACGCCATGTCAATAACAAGCTCTGGGCGGTATTTGGCTGTGGTGGTGACCGTGATCGTGGTAAACGTCCATTGATGGCACAAGCGGCTCTCAATGGTTCGGATATTGCGATTTTAACCTCTGACAATCCGCGTACTGAAAACCCGGAACAGATTTTCGCGGATATGAAGCAAGGTATCGATTTCGCTGGTAAAACTTATCAGGAAATTCATGACCGCCGTGAAGCGATCAAGTTTGTAGTGAAACATGCGCAAGCGGGTGATATTGTCGTGATTGCAGGCAAAGGGCATGAAAATTATCAGGAAATCGATGGCGTTCGCCATTGGTTTGATGATGTTGTCGAAGTACAGGCGGCCATTGATGCGCAGCACTGTAACTCTGATTCAGCATATCCAGCGCAGTAATAGGACGAATTTATGCATACTTCAACTACCAGTACTGTGCCTTTGGTACCTTGGACTGCAGTACAATTACAACAGGCGACTCAAGGTTACTGGCTGAATGACAAGCAGCCTGAAGGCGAAATTAAACGTATCCTGATGGATTCTCGTGATGCTGAAGCTGGTGATGCTTTTCTGGCTTTGAAAGGTGAACGCTTTGATGCACACGATTTCGTAGCACAAGTGGCGGCAAACGGTTGCCAAATTGTCATTGTCGATCATCCGGTTGATGCTGAAATCTGCCAATTGGTTGTGGACGATACCCGTCAGGCGCTGGGTCGTCTAGGCGCTTTCCGCCGTCAGCAAAATCCACAACTCAAAGTCATTGCCCTGACTGGCAGTAGCGGTAAGACCACTACCAAGGAAATGCTGGGTAGTATCTTGTCTCGTCTGGCACCAACTTTGGTGACGCGCGGTAACCTGAATAATGATCTCGGTGTGCCTGTGATGTTGCTGGAGCTGCGCCCAGAGCATCAATATGCAGTGATGGAGCTGGGGGCCAGCCATCAGGGTGAAATTGACTATACTGCTGGTCTGGTACAGCCGCACGTCGCCGGTATTATTAATATCGGCACGGCACACCTGGGTGAGTTCGGTGGTCGTGATGGGATTTGCTGTGCCAAGTCAGAAATTTATTCGCATATTTCTGAAACCTCTATTATTCCTGCAGCGGATGATTATGCCGAGCAGATTCGAGCTGCTGTGAAAACCGAAAAGACCTTAAGTTTTGGTCAGGGTGGAGAGGTCTACGCAACTGAGGTGGAATTACATCCGCAGTCTGCAAGCTTTATTTTGAATACACCTCAAGGTAATAAAACAGTAAACCTGCCATTTGCTGGTGAGCATAATGTGCAGAATGCAACTGCTGCTGCGGCCTTATCTTTAGCACTTGGTATCAGCCTGGATGATATTGTGGCTGGCCTGGAAGAGGCAGTAGGTGCCAAAGGTCGTCTGAACTTCATCAAGCACAAAGAATTTGTGTTTATTGATGATACCTATAATGCCAATCCAAACTCGATGCGTGTTGCCGCTGACGTTTTAGCACAGCAGGAAGGTATCCGTGTCATGGTGATGGGGGATATTGGCGAGTTAGGTGCATCAGCCGCGATTGAGCATTATAAGCTGGGTCGCGATCTGGTTTCGGTAAAAGGCCTGAACTTTGTGGTGGCAGTCGGTGAATTTGCACCTGCCGCACAAGAAGGCGCGCGTAGTACACAATATGGTAAGAAAATGCAGGCTTTCCTGAATCAGGAGCAGGCATTACCGTTTTTAATTCGTTTGATTGAAACACATCAACCTCAGCCGATGTCATTCCTGTTTAAAGGGTCGCGTTTTACTCATATGGAAACATTGATGGCTGCATTGATGGAGAAACTCTAAATGCTGTTATGGCTATTTGAACAACTGGCGGGCTATGACAGCACGTTTCAGGTGGTTCGTTATTTAACATTACGTGCTTTGCTCAGTGTCTTGACGGCATTGACCATTGGTTTGGTGCTGGGCCCTGTGATGATTCGCAAATTACAGGCATTGAAATACGGTCAGGCGGTGAGCTCATTTGCACCGGAAAACCATGCCAAAAAAATGGGTACACCCACCATGGGGGGTGTGCTGATTCTGCTCTCAATTGGTATTTCGACCTTACTCTGGGCAGATTTATCGAACCCATACGTGTGGATTGTACTTGCGGTGATGGTGATTTTTGGTGCCGTCGGCTGGGCAGATGACTGGATCAAGATCCGTTATAAGGATAATGCCGGTTTGCCTGCACGCAAGAAGTTTTTCTGGACCTCTGTAGGTTCAATTGGTGCCGGTATTGCGCTTTATGTGATTGCACAGCAACAACCGAATCCGGTCGTGACAGCCAACATGCTGGATGTGCTGATTCCATTCTTTAAGGATCACACGATTCCACTCTCAATGATTCCACTCGGTATTGGTTTTATTATCTTTACTTATTTCGTGATTAATGGCGCATCGAATGCCGTTAACCTGACGGATGGTCTGGATGGTCTGGCGATCATGCCGATCGTACTGGTGGCTGCTGGTCTAGGTGTTTTTGCTTATCTTGCCGGTGATGTACGTTTTGCGAACTACCTGCATATTCCATATGTAAAATATTCATCTGAGCTGGTGGTGATCTGTGCCGCGATGATTGGTGCTGGTCTAGCATTCCTGTGGTACAACGCCCATCCTGCGCAAGTGTTTATGGGTGATGTTGGTGCCTTGTCGCTGGGTGCGATGCTGGGGACGATTGCGGTGATGGTACGTCAGGAAATCGTATTTGCGATTATGGCCGGTGTGTTTCTGGTAGAGGCGATTTCGGTTTTCCTGCAAATTGGTTCATTAAGAATGCGCAATAAACGCGTATTCCTGATGGCACCATTGCATCATCATTATGAAAAGAAAGGCTGGCGTGAAACCCAGGTGGTGATCCGTTTCTGGATTATTACGATTATGCTGGTAGTTTTAGGTCTAATGACCTTAAAATTACGCTAAGAAATGCATTTGAAAAAGTCGGCGCATGCCGGCTTTTTTGTTTTGGAGAAACTATAAAATGAACCTACTCATGTGTCCGGTATGTCGTGAGCAGTTACGTCTAAATGAAGGGACCTGGCGCTGTGACAATCAGCATAGCTATGATGTAGCAAAGCAAGGCTATGTGAATCTGCATGTGGTTCAGCATAAACACAGTAAAAATCCCGGTGATACACCTGAATCAGTACAGGCGCGCCGCGCATTTTTAAGTGCAGGTCACTATGCTCCTTTGCAACAAGCAGTGGTACAAAAGATTCGTGAACTGCGTATTGAAAATCTGCTGGATATTGGTTGTGGAGAAGGGTATTACACTGATGCCATGCAACAGGAAGTACTGCAGTGTGTAGGCGTGGATATTGCCAAAAATGCGATTCAGGTAGCAGCGAAGCTGAATAAAGAGATTACTTGGGTAGTAGGTACAGGTGCAACTTTGCCTGTATTAGATGAGTCAATAGATCTATGTACCAGCCTGTTTAGCCCGATTCCGAAACAGGAAATTCTGCGTGTACTCAAGCCGAAATCTTATTTAATGGTTGTGACTCCTGCACCACAGCATTTGTATGCCATGCGAGAAGCCTTATTTGAGGAAGTTAAACCACACGAGCCACAAAAGTTTGTCGGGCAGTTGCAAGATGCATTTGATTTGGTGAGTGAACAGATTGTTGAAGCGCCTATGAATTTGCCACAAGCAGACTTAAAAAACCTGATTGCTATGACTCCGTACGCTTATAAGGCTAAGTCAGAACGCCGTCTGGCACTTGAACAGCAGGAGCAATTTGAATTGATGGCACAATACCAGATTTATCTTTTTCAAAAGAAATAATACTGATTATTATCTAAACAATATAAAGCCCTCAATTGAGGACCTTATATTTGACTGCTTAATCGGGAAAGTTACTGAACCTGTTCAATCAGAGTATCAAGAGAATCCGTTTTCTTTGGCTGCAATGGTTGTTCCTGCGTTGCTGGTGTTTCACCAGGTACAGTCAATTCTTCACCCGGTAGATCTTCAAAATCATTTTGCTCACGTCTAGGTATAACGACTGGGGCTGGACGATACAGTGGAGTGGCCATTGGTGGAGAAGAGTGGTCTTCCTGTACTTCTTCTAAATCCTGATTGATGACTTTAGTACGATTAACTGGGGCTTTGGCTTTACGATCCAGACGCACCCAAGATTCTGGTGTACCTTTTAGCGCATTGGCCATAAAGTCGGTCCAGATTGGCAGGGCAGCTACACCGCCATACTCACGGCGACCTAAAGTTGTTGGCTGGTCAAAGCCGACCCAGGCTACTGTTACCAGCTTACCATTAAAGCCAGCAAACCAGGCATCCTTGGCATCGTTAGTAGTACCTGTCTTTCCCCCCAGGTCACTACGCCCAATGCGTAAAGCTGCACGGCCAGTACCGTGCTGGATTACATCACGTAAAATATTAGCCATTTCGTAGGCAGAGCTGGATTTAAGAATACGCTGTGCCTGACGGTAATTGCTATGTTCAGCCGAAACTTTCGGTGCTACTGCTTTGGTTTCCAGTGAGCGGTTATTCATTTCGATCACTTCATCATCTGGCGTCACCACGTCAGCAGATGCAATCGTTTGTTCTTCCTGATTAATACAGGAAATGCAGGCATATTCAGGTTTTGCTTCAAAAATCGTCTTACCATAAGCATCTTCAATACGGCTGATGAAATGCGGCTGGATACGGTAACCGCCATTGGCGAAGGTGGCATAACCGGTTGCCATCTGAATAGGTAGTACTTGCGGCGTACCAAGGGCAATGGTGTAGTTGCGTGGAATCTGTTTGTCTTCCAGACCAAAATCCATCAATAATTGTCGGGTGCGCTCAATCCCCACCGTTTGTAGCAGGCGCACAGAAACGGTATTACGTGAAAGGTATAAGGCACGACGTAAAGGAATCATGCCCAGATAACGACCATCTGAGTTTCGGGGAGTCCATTTACCAATCGTAATCGGCGCATCATTGACCATGGTATGCGGACTCATGCCGCGTTCCAATGCCAGTGCATAAACAAAAGGCTTGATGGTCGAACCCGGCTGACGCCAGCCTTGAATGGCACGGTTAAAAGTCGATTGATAAAAATTATAGCCACCCACCACTGCTTCAATGGCACCATTATTTGGATTGATGGCAATCAGCTGACCTTGGACTTTAGGAATCTGTACCAGTGCCCAAGAAGTTTTTTGTGCATTAGGGCGTAAACGGACAATATCTTTCAGTTTAACAATATCCGCCGCACGCTTGGGTGCAGCGCCAACACTATTGGCGTTTCGGTAACGGCGCGCCCATGACATTCCTGACCAGGGAACGGTGACGGTGGTTCCATCCTGCATTAAGGCTTCAAAACTATTTGGGTTGATTTTAGTGACTTGAGCAGGGTAGGTATTGGCAAAAGGCTGGAATTTTTTTAAGGGTTGATCATTTGCTTCAGCACCGCGCCAGCCATGACGCCGGTCATAGGCTTCAAGGCCTTCTTGTACCGATTGCTCAGCATACGCCTGACGTTGACTATTAATCGTGGTATAGACTTTATAGCCAGAATCGATAGCCTGTGCACCAAAATTCTGGATCAGTTCAGAACGAACCATCTCTCCAACATAGGGAAACTTATTGCGAGTGCTACGATCCGGCATATCCAGATTGATTGGTTCCGCAATCGCTTGCTGATACTGTGTCTGATTCAGATAACCAAGCTGCAGCATACGTCCCAGAATCCAGTTACGACGTTCAAGAGCACGTTTAGGGTTGGCGACCGGATTGTACTTGGAAGGGGCTTTCGGCAAACCGGCAATCATCGCCATCTGAGCAAGAGAAAGTTCTTCCAGGCTTTTGTTGTAATAGATTTTAGCTGCTGCTGCGATGCCATAAGCATTTTTACCCAAGAAAATCTTATTCACATAGAGGGTTAAAATTTCTTCTTTAGTCAGGTTTTGCTCAATTTTACGTGCCAGGAAAATTTCAGTCAGTTTGCGCTTCAGTGTTCGTTCTGGACTGAGATAATAGTTTTTTGCCACCTGCATAGTGATGGTCGAACCACCGGTCTGTACATCGGAACCCGTGACGCTTTCACTTAATGCCCGGCCCAAGCCTTTAAAACTGATGCCACTATGTTCGAAAAAGCTGGAATCTTCTGCAGCGAGGAAAGCATGAATAAATTCTGGTGGAATCTGATCATATTCTACAGGCACAGAAAGTTTGCCGCCATATTCTGCAATCAACTCTTGATCGGAACTAAATACTTGTAAAGGCTTAAGTAAAGGTGACTTTTTAAGGATAGACATTTCAGGCAAAGATGGAGCAATATAAAGGTACATGCCATAAAAGCCCATCGGAATTGAGATCATAATTATGATAATGATCAAAAAAAATGGATGAACAAGGCCTGAACTGGATAGCTTTTTCATAACAAGTAAGTTTTAATAAGAGCTAATGGCAAACTAAGTGAGCGGTCAGTATATCCTTTAGATATACATAATGTTAGATGACTTATTGTATCTAGATAAAATTATTAGACCGATTATACCTAGTAGGCTACTTTATTTTTGGGGATAAAAAAATAATAGGAATGATATTGTGCGCAGGTTATATCGTAAGCCAAACAAGGGGTTAATAGGCGTCGACATCAGCTCGACTTCTGTTAAAGTTTTGGAACTCTCTATGAAAAGCGGACGGTACTGGGTAGAAAGCTATGCTTTGGTCCCATTACCAGAAGGTAGTGTTGTTGAAAAAAACATCTTAAATCCAGAAGCCGTCGGTGATGCTTTGGCTCGTGCTATTAACTTGGCCAATACCCAATCTAACCAGGCTGCATTTGCGATTCCTACGTCTATGGCGATCACCAAAACGATCGAAATGGATGCAGATATGACAAGTGATGAACGCGAAGTTCAAATTCGTGAAGATGCCGAACAATACATTCCATTCCCACTCGATGAAGCCAGCATTGACTTTGAAGTCTTGCCTGATCGATTGTCTAATCCAAATCGTGTCAATGTTCTGTTGGTCGCAACCCGTATTGAAAATGTCGAAGCCCGGTCTGAAGTACTGCAAATCGCGGGGATCACACCCAAGATTGCAGATGTAGAAAGCTTTGCATTGGAAAATGCTTTTAGGGTGTTTGCCGATACTTTACCAATGGGCGTAAATACTGTCGGTATTCTGGATATTGGTCATAGCATGACAACTCTATCAGTCATGCGGAACAACAAGATTATTTATACCCGTGAGCAGGTGTTTGGGGGCAAGCAGCTGACTCAGGAAATCCAGAATCGTTATGGTCTGTCTTTTGAAGAAGCGGGACGCGCCAAGAAAACACGTGCATTGCCAGATGACTATGATATTGAAGTCTTGGAGCCATTCTTGGATGCTGTGGTGCAACAGGCAGCTCGTTCATTGCAGTTTTTCTTCTCATCTTCTCAGTTTAATGAAATTGACCATATCCTGTTGGCAGGAGGGAATGCCAATATTCCGGGTCTGGCAAAATTATTACAGCAAAAGCTTGGTTACCGTGTCACGATCGCGAATCCATTTTTACAAATGGGCTTTTCTCCTCAAATTGATATTAAAAAAATTGAAAATGACGCGTCCTCACTCATGGTTGCATGTGGTTTGGCATTGAGGAGTTTTGATTAATGGCAAAAATTAACTTACTTCCTTGGCGTGATGAGCTCAGGATAAAAAGAAATAACGAATTTGTCGCATATTGCATCGGGGCCTTTTTGCTAGGGGTAACAGCAGCTGGAGGAAGCTGGTTCTACTATGATCAAAAATTACAGGATCAAGAACAAGCCAACCAACTCATCATCAGTACCAATCAGAATCTGGATGTACAGCTAAAATCTCTGGAAGGTTTACAGGAACAGCGTAATGCGATTGTGGAACGCATGAAACTGATTCAAGGTTTACAAACCCAGCGTCCAATTGCCGTACATCTTATTGACGAGATTGTACGTGTGACACCAAGTGATATGTATATCACCAAGTTTGACCGTGTCGGTGATAAGTTCACCATTGAAGGTAAAGCAGCAAGTCCAAATACGGTTGCAGAATTATTGCGTAATCTCGAAGCTTCTACCTGGTACCGTAATGCTTTCATGAATGCATTCCTGGTGGCGGAAGAGAACAAGGACAAGGCGCCAAGCTCTGTTATTCCACGTGTTGAAGAATCTTATGGCACATTTACAGTGACAGTGGATCTGGACCAGATTGCTCAACCGGTGCTTTCAGAACAACAGCCGCAAGCAGCTGCAGCAGCAGGAGGGGCAACATCATGAGCGAACAATTTGATGAATTAGGTCAGGAAGCTGTTGTTGTACCAAAAAATAAAATGACGGTAGAAAAGTTTTTTCAGCAATTTAATACCCTCGATCCAAATAACTATGGTAGCTGGCCACTGGCTGTAAAGATTACCTGCTGGGTATTTATTGTTTTCCTGGTTTTGATGCTGGCTTATTTCGGTCTGATTCGAGGCAAGATTGAATCAATTACTCAGGCCAATGCACAAGAACAGAATCTGTTAAATGAATTTCGTGAGAAAGATTCCAAACTGCGTAATTTGCAACAATACCAACAGCAACTTCAGGATATGGAAGCAAGCTTTAACCAGCAGCTTGAACAGTTACCAAAGGAAACTGAAATCCCAGGTTTGGTTGAAGATATTAACTTGAGTGGTGTCAATGCCGGGCTGAAGTTTAAGAATATCCGTCTTGAACCTGAAGTAAAACAAGAGTTCTTTATTGAACAGCCAATTTCTATTGAAGCAACGGGTGATTATCATGCCTTTGGTTCATTTGTCAGCGGTATTGCTGGGTTGTCTCGTATTGTGACACTACACGACTTTACGATTACGGGCACTGAAAATAAAGAGAAGAAAACAGATATCCCGGTTGTAGATTATACCTTGAAGGCAAAAACCTATCGTTATGTCGGTAGTGCGAACTCAGCATCACCAGATACAACAGCTGCGAATGGTCAGGGGGCACAGTAATGAAGATGATCAAGATTGCTTCAGCACTTACTGCCGGATTGATCCTGGCAGGTTGTGAATCACGTATTGATGTGGTCAATCAGGAAATGGCCAATATCCGCAATCAACCCGCATTGCCCATTGAGCCAGCACCCGATTTTGCTCCGGTTGAAACTTTTAGTTATGCAGCACATCAGCTGAAAAGTCCTTTCTTGCCAAGTTCATTGGCAGCAGAACTGAAGATCATGGCAGGGAAACGGGTTTATCCAAACCTATCACGTCAATTGCAACCCCTAGAAAGTTATCCGCTTGAAACTTTGACCATGAAAGGAAGTCTCAAAAATCAGGCTGGACAGATTATGGCTTTAATTAATACGCCAGATGGGGAAATTGAACGTGTACAGCGCGGTAGTTATATGGGACTTAATCATGGTCGGGTGATCCATATCACACCGACACAAATTGATCTGATCGAGATTATTCCAGATGGACGCGATGGCTATGTGGAACGCCCTCGCAGTATGGTCCTGATTGGGCCTGCGCCATAAGTTAAAGGGAATAACAATGAATAAAAGTTTTAAAGAATTTATTTTTGGGGATGCTAATACAATGAATCATGTGTTTCGTCAGTTTTCAATGGGGGCAGTTGCCATTGCTGTTATGCAGGCGGCAAGTGCACAGGTTTCGATGACCAATGTGGTACCAATGCAGCTTCCTGGTCAAGGTACTGAAATTCGCGTGATGTTTAATGGCTTGCCGCCTCAACCACAAGCTTATCAATTAGAATCACCATCACGTCTGATTCTGGATTTTGATAAAGCACAGCAGAATTTAAAACAAAGCAGTATTGCTGTTGCAACGAAAGAAGCAAGTTCTGTAGATGTGACTTCAGATGCCCAGCGTGCACGTTTAACTGTGAATCTGGCTGATGCGGGTGCATTTACCACGCGTGTTGAAGGCAATACCTTTATTCTAAAAATCAATTCAACCAATCCAGTTATCCCTGTACAGCCAGTCGTACAACAAAATACTCAAGGCATTACCAATATTGGGTTCCAGCGCGGGGCGAAAGGTGAAGGTCAGGTCGTGATCGATCTGGCGAGTGGTAATACACCGGTTGATGTACAACAGCAAGGCACTAAAGTTATTGTACGGGCATTAGGCTCCAAGATTCCTACTCATTTAACGCGTCGTCTGAATGTGAATGATTTTGCTACACCTGTTTCGACAGTAGATGCAGTCAACCAGAATGGCTCTGGAGTGATTACCATTCAAACTTCAGATAGCTATGAATACATGGCTTATCAAACCGATAATAAACTGACAATTAGTTTAAAACGCCCAGAAGAGAAAAATCCATTACGTCCAAAAGCTGCTCAGCATTATACTGGTAAGAAAATTTCTTTAGATTTTCAGGATATTGAAGTTCGCCGAGTATTACAGCTACTAGCAGATTTCACTGACATTAATATGGTTGCAGCAGACAGCGTACAAGGCAATATTACTTTACGTCTTAAGGAAGTGCCTTGGGATCAGGCTTTAGATATTGTTTTAAAGACTAAGAATTTGGATAAGCGTCGTAATGGTAATGTAATCTGGATAGCGCCTGTATCTGAGCTCATTAAAGCTGAAGAAGAAGAAGCCAAAGCACTTGCACAAAGTGTAAAGCTTGCTCC
Organism: Acinetobacter sp. LCT-H3; assembly: GCF_001866125.1. Classification (NCBI taxonomy): domain Bacteria; kingdom Pseudomonadati; phylum Pseudomonadota; class Gammaproteobacteria; order Moraxellales; family Moraxellaceae; genus Acinetobacter; species Acinetobacter sp. LCT-H3. The sequence goes on from NZ_MODX01000001.1 coordinate 126,691, forward strand.
TATTCAGACAGAATATATGCAACTCAGTTATGCCAAAGCAGCTGATATTGAAAAGCTCATCACGCAGAATAAAGGGGCCTCAAGTGCCGGTTCTAATACAGGCAGTACAAGTGGAGATGATAAGGAGAGTCTACTGAGTTCACGTGGTTCTATTTCTATTGATGCACGTACCAATACTTTAATTGTAAATGATACTCAGCCTTTTATCGATAAAATCCGCAATATGGTGGATCTGCTTGATGTACAGGTAAAGCAGGTCATGGTTGAAGCACGTATTGTGCGTGCATCGACTGAATTCACCAAAGAAATCGGGGTGAAATGGGGAATTCTTTCTCAGGGCATTACTAATAATAATAATCTATTAGTGGGTGGAAGTGACACTACACTTTGGGATTTGCGTGATCCTCAAGAAAGTGATTTAGGTGGGTATACCTATGATATTCAACGCCCAGATAATTTGAATGTTGACTTGGGTGTTGCAAACCCTGCTGGTCGAATTGCTTTTGGCTTGATTAGCTTATCTGACTTTATGTTAGATCTGGAGCTTTCTGCTTTACAAGCAGATGGTTATGGTGAAGTGATCTCAACACCTAAAGTTTTAACAGCAGATAAGCAGGCGGCTAAAGTTTCATCAGGTACACAAATTCCGTATCAATCTTCAGAAGGGGGTGGTGCAAATGCAGTTTCAACTACTGAATTTATTGATGCAACCCTCAGCTTAGATGTAACTCCTAGTATTACACCTGACGGTAAAGTTCAGATGCTGCTCAATATTACCAGTGATACTCCTGGAAACCCGACTCCAACGGGTCAATTAACGATTAATAAAAATCAAATTAGCACTAATGTGCTGGTTGATAATGGAGAAACGGTAGTTTTGGGGGGAATTTTTGAGCAAGAAACACGGAATGGACAAACTAAAGTACCTTTCTTGGGAGATATTCCATATTTAGGTCATTTATTTCGTAGAGATCTTAAATCTGACAATAAGCGTGAGCTCCTGATTTTTGTTACACCTCGAATTGTTAATGACAGTGTTTCAAGAAATCATTAATATATTTTGAAATTAACAAAATGAATAGGTGACTCCTTGCCAAGCAAAGAGTTTGAATCCCTGCCAAATATCTATTTGGTAGGGCCGATGGGGGCGGGAAAGACAACAGTAGGACGGCATTTAGCAGAATTGTTAGGACGAGAATTTCTGGATAGTGATCATGAAATTGAGCGTAAAACAGGTGCAACGATTCCCTGGATCTTTGAAAAAGAGGGTGAGCAGGGCTTTCGCAGTCGTGAGACGGTTGTCATCGATGAGTTAACTTTACGACCACAGTTGGTTTTGGCCACAGGTGGTGGTGCGGTGACTCAGGCGTCTAACCGCGAATATCTGAAACAGCGAGGCATCGTTGTTTATCTCTACACTCCTGTAGAAATCCAGCTCCAGCGAACCTATCGCGACAAAAACCGTCCCTTATTACAAGTTGAGAATCCAGAACAGAAACTTAAAGATCTGCTGGCAATTCGGGATCCGCTGTATCGGGAAGTCGCACACCATATTATTGAGACCAATCAGGGCGCTGCACGCGATCTGGCACAGCGTATTCTGAATCTCATCCTTCCGAAAAAATAAGCTCAGTAAAAAAGTGGTTACCCCATCATGCAAACCTTACATGTCGAACTCGGTGAACGTCGTTACCCAATTTTTATTGGTAGCGATTTAAATCCTCAGCAGCTGTTAGAACCTTATATTCATGGTAAACAGGTGATGATTGTCAGTAATGATACGGTAGCACCACTATATCTGGAACACTATAAGACAGCCTTGGAAAAACTGGGTAAAACGGTAGCGACCTGTATTTTGCCTGATGGCGAGAAATTTAAGGATATTCAACATTTAAACCTGATTTTTGATGCATTGCTTGAAGCAGGTTTTAACCGGGATTGTACGGTATTGGCGTTGGGTGGTGGCGTGATTGGTGATATGGCTGGTTTTGCTTCAGCCTGTTTCCAGCGTGGTGTGTACTTTATTCAAGTGCCAACAACTTTGCTTTCGCAGGTGGATTCCAGTGTCGGTGGTAAAACCGGGATCAACCATCCACTCGGTAAAAACATGATTGGTGCTTTCCAGCAGCCACAAGTCGTGCTGGCGGATATGTCCCAGTTATCAACCTTACCAGATCGTGAATTATCAGCAGGTCTTGCTGAAGTCATTAAATATGCATTACTCGGTAATAAGGACTTCCTGGTTTGGCTGGAAGCCAATATGGAAGGTCTGATTGCTCGTGATGAGCAGTTGCTGGCTGAAGCTGTTTATCGTTCATGCGCGCATAAAGCCCGTATCGTGGCGAATGATGAAAAAGAGCAAGGTGAGCGTGCTTTACTCAACCTCGGTCATACTTTTGGCCATGCCATCGAGTCTTATCTGGGCTATGGTGAATGGCTGCATGGTGAGGCGGTGGCAACCGGTATGGTCATGGCCGCTGATTTATCACAGCGTATGGGCTGGATTTCCGCAGCCGAGGTAGAGCGTACAAAAAAAATCATTTCTCGTGCCAAACTTCCGATTGTTTGTCCTAAAATTCCTCTGGATGATTTCCTGGGATATATGGCACATGACAAAAAAGTCTTAAATGGACAGTTACGTCTGGTATTGCTGGAACAATTAGGACAAGCGATTATCACCCGAGACTTTGATGTAGAATTAATGAAGCAGGCCATTCTGGCCAATCAGGCATAGGTAATTTTAGAAAATGACAGCACTCCATACGCCATGGCAAAAGATTCAGCATTATTTTTGGCTGGTGACTGCGGTAGGCTGTCTTTTTGTTGCGCTCATTTTTTGGGCAATTACAGATAAGGATCAGGTCACTCCTGTAGAGAAAAAGCCTGAAACAGAGGTTGAACTACTGATTCAACCAGAAAAAGTTGCTTCAATGACCAATCTTGGTGCATTAAATGAGGAAGTTCATCCGCTGGATATGACCACACGCACCATTGTAAATGCAAACCATGAAGCCGAGTTTCGTGGTACCAAATATGTTACTCAATTTAAAAATCAGTATGCGATTGAGCTATTTCGGGTCTCTGATGAAATCATTATTAAAAACTTTTTAAGAAAACAGATAGATCGTAATAAATTCATCTACTTACGTCTGTCAGGCGAAAATATGCCTGAGCAATATGTTTTACTCTATGGTTCTTATAAATCAGCCAATCAAGCAAAGCAGGCACTGGACCATCTGAATATGGATTTGCCAAAATCAGTCAAACCGGCTGTGCAGCAAATTCAGGATTATCAACCTTATGTGAATAACTTAGGTTCTGATGAGCTGACGTCTAACCAGAAACTTTATCAAGTACGATTAAAAAATGTGCCTCTACCAAAAGTAGAGGAAACAGTAGTTCCTGAACCGCAGAGCCAGCCCTCATCAAATACGCCAAGTACCACCAGTACAACCATTGTTCGTCGTGATCCATCGGGAAATGTGGTAGATGTGCAGAAGTCTGAAAGCACTGTACCGTCAACGCCACGTGCTCAACCTAATGGTCAACAACGTGCTGAAGAACAAGAGATAAGTGATCCTTTTAACTGATACAAATTTGGGTGCGAGCTAAAATAGCGCACCCTGTATGAAAAAATGCTATAAATGTGCGCTTTTGGTGCAAAAAATACACAATAAAAATCATCACTCTGTATCTAATATTTGCTAAATCTTTGTCATTGGTATTGTTTCTGTCTTAGTGCATCAAGTTGGCATGTTCTTTGCTTTATTGGTGCATGAATTGAATTAATCTCCCTGTTTTGGCGCGAAAATGATTCGATGATTATGCGTAAGTGTCATATTTAGTCGTTATTTTTATGTGATTTCTGAGTCTTTTAAACTTTATTTTTCATGCGTATTAATCTGAAAAGGTTTATCTTCAAGGTGTGAAGAAAAGTTTTACTCTGCTAATAGAAATTTCCTCGAAAGTAAATTGGACGCCATCGCAAAGACGGATTTAGATTGTTTAACAGCCCGCCAGGGCTTTGTGATAAGAAGGGTACGCTATGCACATGCCATCGCCTAATAATGTAGCTCCCGCTCAAGGTTTATACCAACCGGATGAGTTTAAAGATAACTGTGGTTTCGGTTTGATCGCCCATATGCAGGGTGATGCAAGCCATGATCTCGTCAAGACCGCAATTCATAGTTTAAGTTGTATGACCCACCGTGGTGGTATTGCCGCAGATGGTAAGACCGGTGATGGGTGTGGTTTGCTTTTGGCAATGCCAAAGGAATTCTTTCGTGAAGAAGCAAAGCGTTTAAGTGATATTACCTTAAGCGAAATTTTTGCTGTAGGTACGATCTTCCTGAACCTGGATCCTGCACTGGCAGCACACGCAAAACAAGTATTAACCAAAGAAATTGAAGAAGAAGGTTGCCGCGTTATTGCATGGCGTGTGGTACCAACCAATAATGGCGCGTTAGGTGAGATTGCGATGCAGTCTTTGCCTGCTTTTGAACAGGTCATTGTTAACTGCCCAATCGGTGTCACTGAGGTTGAATTTAACCGTAAGTTATTCTTGGCGCGTCGTCGTGCCGAGCAGAAACTGACAAATGATCCATACTTCTATGTGACTACCTTATGCTCAACTGTGATCAGTTACAAAGGTCTGATGATGCCGGCAGCAATTGCTGACTTCTATACTGACCTGGCTGATGAGCGTCTGGCGTCACATATTGTGGTCTTCCACCAACGTTTCTCGACCAATACCTTGCCGCGCTGGCCTTTGGCGCAGCCGTTCCGTTACCTGGCGCACAATGGTGAAATTAACACCATTACTGCGAACCGTAACTGGGCGTTGGCACGTACACCTAAATTCGAAAATCCATTACTGCCAGGTTTGACTGAACTGAACCCAATTGTTAACCGTACTGGTTCGGATTCTTCTAGTCTGGATAATATGCTGGAAATCCTCGTAGGTGGTGGTATGGACCTGTTCCGTGCGCTACGTATGCTGGTTCCACCCGCTTGGCAGAATGTTGAAACACTTGATGCTGACTTACGTGCCTTCTATGAGTTTAACTCTAAGCATATGGAAGCATGGGATGGTCCTGCAGGACTTGTAATACAGGATGGTCGTCATGCGATCTGTATGCTGGACCGTAATGGTTTGCGTCCTGCGCGTTGGGTCGTGACTAAAAATGGTTACATCACCTTGGCGTCTGAGATCGGTGTATGGGGTTATGAGCCTGAAGATGTAGTATCTAAAGGTCGTGTAGGTCCAGGTCAGATTCTGGTTGTGGATACATTGACTGGTAAAGTATTAGATACTCAGGATGTCAATAACCACCTGAAACGTATGCGTCCATACCGTGAATGGCTGCGTGAAAATTCAGTACGTCTACAGGGTAGCCCTGAGCTGGAAGAATATCTGTGCGATCAAGGCTTAAAAGGCGATAGCCTGAAAGCGGCACAGAAAATGTTCATGGTGACTTTTGAAGAACGTGACCAGTTATTACGTCCAATCGCAGAAAGCGGTCAGGAAGCTGTAGGTTCAATGGGTGACGATACGCCTATGGCGGTGTTATCACGTCAGGTCCGTCACGTTTCCGATTACTTCCGTCAGCAGTTTGCGCAGGTCACTAATCCGCCGATCGATCCACTACGTGAATCAATCGTGATGTCACTGGAAACCTGTTTCGGTCGTGAACAGAATGTATTTGAGCAAAGCCCAGAACATGCAGACCGTTTGATTGTATCCAGCCCCGTGCTGACGAATTCAAAAATGCATCAGATCCGCACGATTGGTCGTAAAGGTTATGAAATTGCGGACATCGACCTGAACTATCCAGAAGCGGAAGGCCTTGAAGCGGCGATTGCACGTATCTGTGAAGAATCTGCTCAAGCGATTCGTGATGGTAAAACTTTACTGGTTCTTTCAGACAAAAAAATCCGTGAAGGCTTCTTGCCAGCTAATGCTGTGATGGTCACCGGTGCAGTACACCATTATCTGATCAATACAGGTCTGCGTACCGATGCGAATCTGATTATCGAAACCGGTTTTGCTCGTGATCCACATCAGTTTGCTGTACTTCTGGGCTTTGGTGCGACAGCGATCTATCCATACCTGGCGTATGACGTGATCAATGATCTGGTCGCGAAAGGTGAATTGCTGGGTGATCCGGTATACGCGCAAAACAACTTCCGTAAGGGTATTGAAAAAGGGTTGCTGAAAGTCCTGTCCAAGATGGGTATTTCAACGGTTGCTTCTTACCGTGGCGGTCAGCTGTTTGAAGCAGTGGGCTTATCCAATGAAGTCGTGAACACATGCTTCGTTGGTGTACCAAGTCGTATTCAGGGTGCAACATTTGTTGATCTTGAAAATGACCAGAAACAATTGGCTGATATCGCGTGGAAAAACCGTAAACCAATTGATCAGGGTGGCTTGCTAAAATTTGTATTCGGCAAGGAATACCATGCATTTAACCCAGACGTAATTAATTCACTGCATAAAGCAGTACGTTCTGGTAATTATGCTGACTTTAAAGAATATGCAGAACTTGTGAATAACCGTCCGATCGCAACGATCCGTGACCTATTCAAACTCAAAACAGACAATTCGATTGCACTGGATCAAGTGGAATCGGTGGAAGAGATCCTGCCTCGCTTTGACTCTGCGGGTATGTCTTTAGGTGCTTTGTCGCCTGAAGCCCACGAAGCGATTGCGATTGCCATGAACACGATTGGTGGTCGTTCAAACTCAGGTGAGGGCGGTGAAGATCCAGCGCGTTACGGCACCATCCGTAACTCGAAAATCAAACAAATTGCATCGGGCCGTTTTGGTGTGACGCCTGCTTACTTAACGTCAGCAGAAGTCCTGCAAATTAAAGTCGCGCAAGGTGCAAAACCAGGTGAAGGTGGCCAGTTGCCGGGCGGTAAAGTAAACGGTCTCATTGCTCGTTTGCGTTACTCTGTACCAGGTGTAACCCTCATTTCGCCACCACCGCATCATGACATCTATTCAATTGAAGATTTATCACAGTTGATCTTTGATTTAAAACAAGTTAACCCACAGGCGATGGTGTCAGTTAAACTTGTTTCTGAACCAGGTGTCGGTACGATTGCGGCAGGTGTAGCGAAAGCCTATGCTGACTTCATTACCATTTCTGGTTATGACGGCGGTACAGCGGCTTCTCCACTTTCCTCTATTCACCATGCAGGTTCGCCTTGGGAACTTGGTCTAAGTGAAGCGCATCAAGCCCTTCGCGTAAATGACCTGCGTGGCAAAGTCCGTGTACAAACCGATGGTGGTTTAAAAACCGGTCTGGACGTTGTGAAAGCAGCAATTCTGGGTGCAGAAAGCTTTGGTTTTGGTTCAACGCCAATGATCGCATTGGGCTGTAAATACCTGCGTATCTGTCACTTGAATAACTGTGCAACCGGTGTAGCAACTCAGCAGGATCACTTGCGTCAAGAGCACTACATCGGCGAACCGCAAATGCTGATTAATTTCTTCACCTTTATTGCTGAAGAAACCCGTGAATGGTTAGCAGCACTCGGTGTATCCAGTCTGAAAGACCTGATTGGTCGTACCGATCTGCTAGAAGTCTTGCCAGGTGAAACTGACAAGCATGCACATCTAGACCTGAGCAAACTGCTGGAGTCACATCCTGCAGCTGAAGGTAAAGCACAGTACTGTGAAGTTCAGGGCAATGCGCCGTTTGACAAAGGTATTCTGGCTGAGAAAATGGTAGAAGAAATTCTGCCAGCGATTGAAGCGGGTACTGGTGGCGAATATCACTACAGCATTGGTAACTGTGACCGTTCGATTGGTGCACGTCTGTCTGGTGAGATTGCAAAACGTTATGGCAACCTCAGCATGGAAGCTCATCCGGTTAAAGTAAACTTGCTGGGTACAGCAGGTCAGTCACTGGGTGTATGGAATGCCGGTGGTTTGCACATCAGCCTTGAAGGTGATGCCAATGATTATGTTGGTAAAGGCATGGCAGGCGGTCGTATCTCGATCTTCCCACCGAAAGGTTCGCCATTCCAGACGCAAAATACTGCGATCATTGGTAATACCTGTCTGTATGGTGCGACTGGCGGTAAATTGTTTGCTGCAGGTACTGCAGGTGAGCGTTTTGCGGTACGTAACTCAGGTGCCTTTGCCGTGATTGAAGGTGCGGGTGACCACTGCTGTGAATATATGACTGGTGGTATTGTGACTGTGCTTGGTAAAGTAGGCCACAACTTTGGTGCAGGTATGACCGGTGGGTTTGCCTATGTACTTGATCTGGATAATGACTTCGTTGACCATTACAACCATGAACTGATTGAGCTGAATCGTATTTCTACGGAAGCGATGGAAGAGCACAAAGAGTTCCTGGGTCGTATCCTGGATGAACATATTAAAGAAACAGGTAGTGCTTGGGCGTACAAGATCCGCCACGAGTTTGACTTCTATAGCCGTAAGTTCTGGTTGGTAAAACCAAAAGCTGCCAACTTGCAAACGCTGTTGAAAACAACTCAAGCTGATCCACAATAATTCCACTACTGCAGAAATAAAGGCAGATGCAAGGTAACTGTGAATCCCTTGCATCTACCCACGGAGAGAGACATGGCAGAACGCCTAAGTAATGACTTTCAATTCCTGGATGTAGCACGCCAAGATCCAGAGAAAAAAGAGATTGACGTCCGCAAAGCAGAATTTGTGGAAATTTATAAACCTTTCACAACTGAAGTGGCTGCAAATCAGTCACATCGTTGTCTAGGTTGTGGTAACCCGTATTGTGAATGGAAATGTCCGGTTCATAATTACATTCCAAACTGGCTGAAGTTGCTGGCAGAGGGCCGTATTTTCCAGGCAGCAGAACTATGCCATCAAACCAATACCTTGCCTGAAGTCTGTGGTCGTGTTTGTCCACAAGATCGTCTATGTGAAGGGGCGTGTACCTTAAATGATGGTTTCGGTGCAGTCACCATTGGTAATGCAGAAAAATATATCAATGACACCGCCTTTGCATTGGGCTGGCGTCCAGATATGTCCAATGTAAAATGGACTAATAAAAAAGTCGCGATCATTGGTGCAGGTCCTGCCGGACTTGGTTGTGCGGATATTTTAGTTCGTGCCGGCGTAAAGCCAGTCGTGTTTGACAAACGTCCGGAAATTGGTGGCCTGCTGACGTTTGGTATTCCAGAATTCAAGATGGAAAAAGATGTAATGAAACGCCGCCGTGAAATCTTCACCGGTATGGGTGTTGAATTCCGTCTGAATACTGAAATTGGTACAGATGTAACAATTGACCAGTTACTGGCTGACTACGATGCGGTATTTATGGGTATGGGTACTTATACCTATATGAAAGGTGGCTTTGCCGGTGAAGACCTGGATGGTGTTTACGATGCTCTGGATTTCCTGATTGCCAATGTCAATCGTTGCCAGGGCTGGGAAAAAGATCCATCAGAATACATCAGCGTTGAAGGTAAAAAAGTCATCGTGTTAGGCGGTGGTGATACTGCGATGGACTGTAACCGTACATCAATCCGTCAGGGTGCTGAGTCAGTGATCTGTGCTTATCGTCGTGATGAAGAAAATATGCCGGGTTCACGTCGTGAAGTAAAAAATGCGCGTGAAGAGGGTGTGGAATTCCAGTTTAACCGTCAGCCAATCGAAATCATTGGCGAAAATGACAAAGTGACAGGCGTGAAATTTGTGACCACTCAACTGAGTGAACCAGATAGCCGTGGTCGCCGTAGTCCAGAACCAATTCCAGGTTCAGAAGAAATTCTGCCTGCGGATGCAGTACTGCTGGCATTCGGTTTCCGTACCAGCCCAGCGGACTGGTTTGCAGATGTCGAGATTAATCTAGATGGTTCTGGTCGTGTGCTTGCCGCTGAACAGCAGCAATATAAATTCCAGACTTCAAATCCGAAAATCTTTGCCGGTGGTGACATGGTGCGTGGTTCTGACCTAGTAGTCACTGCGATCTGGGAAGGTCGTCAGGCTGCTGAAGGTATTCTGGATTACCTCGATATCTAACAGTTAAAAATTCACTGTAATCATTTAAGGAACCTGCTACGGCAGGTTTTTTTAATCTTTAATTATTTGCAAACTTAAAATAGGAAGCATTAAAAAGATTATAAAAAGTAACAAAACTTTAGAAAATACTGTTTAAAATCAAATTAATTATATAAATATCAATAAAGAATTGAGGAAGAGACATCATGCGTGTATTAAAACAATCTCTCATAGCTGTGATACTGGCCAGTACCTTAACCCTGAGTGGCTGTGGCTATAACACCTTGCAAGTCAAAGATGAGGCTGTGACTGCAGCCTGGTCTGAAGTACAGAACCAGTATCAACGTCGTGCCGATCTGGTACCGAATCTGGTGAATGTGGTGAAAGGCTATGCCGCGCATGAAGAGCAGGTACTCACAGAAGTCACTCAGGCGCGTGCTAATGTAGCAGGCCTCAAAGTCGATCAGGAAGTACTGGAAAATCCTGAACTATTCCAACGTTATCAGGAAGCACAGTCACAAATGACCAGTGCTTTATCACGTTTATTGGCGGTCACTGAAAACTATCCAGACCTGAAAGCCAATCAGCAGTTCCGTGATTTACAGGTGCAGCTGGAAGGTACAGAAAACAGGATTGCTGTGGCACGCAATCGTTATATCACCACAGTTCAGGACTTTAATAGCTACGCACGTCAGTTCCCGCAGGTCATGACAGCTAAAGTGATTGGTATGGATACCAAACCAAACTTCAGTGCCGAGCAAAGTGCTCAGAAAGCTCCAACGGTTTCCTTTGAATAATTCATGAATTGTAAATAAGCGAGAAATCACATGCCTGAGATGCTGCTGAAATACTGTGCTGGGTTGCTCCTCATGTTGGGGATGGGGCTAACCACACTTGTTTCAGCAGAAACAGCCACGACTACAGATACTGAAGAAGTCATCGTGGCGCGTGAAATTTTACAACCTAAAACTGGTCAGAATACTTCAGCTCAAAAAAGTGAAGCTGAAACAGAAATTGCACCAGCGCCACAAACACAGATTGCCAATGATATGGCAGAAGGACAGTTGCAGCGGGACTTGCCGAGTCTGAATGAACCGGTGATTGATCAGGCAAATTTACTCAGTCCAGCTGAAAAGCAGGCGATTAGTCAACGCATTTTAAACTTGCATAATGCCGGTAAAGGCCAAATTGGTGTCGTGATTGTGCCGACCACTGGGCAGGAAGATATTTTTGATTATTCCATGCGTATCGCTGAGGCCTGGCAACTCGGCTCTGCTAAACGTGATAATGGCTTACTTATGACCATAGCCATTAACGACCGCCGGATTCAGATCCTGACTGGTTATGGTCTAGAAGGTGTACTGCCGGATATTGTGGCCGGACGAATTATTAATAACAAAATTACACCTTTGTTTAAGCAGGGTCAGTATGCGCAAGGGATAGATGCTGGGCTGGCTGAAATCGAGCGTATTCTAAATCTGGATCCAGAAATTGCAGCTCAGGCAGCGGCTGAGCTTAAAGAGCGTCAGGAGCAGACTTATAAAGCGCAGCAAGCATCTCAAGCGACTTTTGGTTCGGTTATTTTTATTATCGTCGCTGGCGTCATTAGTTCCATGATCTTTGGCAGGAAGTTGAGTGCGGCCACTGCTGCAGTAGCGGGTACCGCAGCCGGGTTAGTCAATGGTATGGGATTGGTCGCTAGCCTATTAATTGGTGCTGGAGTTTTCTTTTTGCTCGTGACCTCACTTGCTCAGTTGATCCTGCATGCCTTTATGGCAGGTGGAGGTCGTGGCGGTGGTGGTGGGCGTGGTGGTTTTGGTGGTGGCTTCGGCGGTGGCGGTGGTAGTTTTGGTGGGGGAGGAGCATCAGGCTCATGGTAACAACAACAGATACAACAGAGATTGTCACACAGCCGAAGCTGGAAGAATATGCACAGCCAAGTTTTAAGCGTTGGCTCAAGCATTTCTTTTATATGCCGGCAACCAAGCGGTTTTTCTCCAAGCAGGATCAGCATGCGATTGCACTAGCTGTTGAAGAAGCAGAACATGGTCATGTCGGAGAAATTCAGGTCGTAATCGAGGGATGCTTATCTGCACGATCAGCCTATTATCAGGATACTTTATGTAGAGCTCGACAACTCTTTGCCGAGCTCGGTGTCTGGGATACCGAATATAATAGTGGGGTATTGCTATATTTAAACTTGTGTGAGCATAAGGTTGAAATTGTGATTGATCGGGGAATTAAGCAGGCAACCACTCAAGAAGTCTGGGATCAGATTTGTCAGCATATTGTTCAATTATTAAAGCAAAAGCAGTTTAAGCAGGGTGTGATTGAAGGTGTTATAGAAATTGGAAAAATTCTAGATCAATATTACGATCGAAAAATAGATGATTTAAAGAATGAATTGGGTAATAAACCCATTATATTAAGGTAAACTATGTCAACTAACTGACAATTTTTGTCAGTTATATACACAAAATGAAACCTAAAAATAACAAATTGAAAAATATTTTTTTAAACTGCTGTTTTTTCTGTCAATTTTATTATAATAAAACTTGGCATACTTAGTGCTAAATATAAAATTAAGCTAAATAAGTTTTTTCTTTAGGCTTATAAATAAACAAAAAACATTTGTGGAGAATGTTATGAATACAGTACAAAAGGGTTTTACCCTTATTGAATTAATGATTGTTGTTGCAATTATCGGTATTCTTGCTGCAATTGCGATTCCTGCTTATCAAAACTACACAGCAAAAGCTCAAGTAGCTACCGGTTTAGCTGATATAAGTGGTGGTAAAACTAATACAGAAGCTCAACTTTCAGAAGGTATTTCTGCTGTAATTAGTTCTCCAACAGCAATTGGATTACCTACTCAATCCGGTACTTGTGCTGGTATCAAAGCGAATGTCACTGTAGCTGGTGTTACCACTATTCAATGTAAGCTTAAAGGAAGTGCACGTATTAATGGTAAATTTATTCAATGGGAGCGTACTGGAGATACCGATGCAACAACTACGAATGGAACTACTACCCCAGCAAGTGCTGGTACTTGGACTTGCTATACTAACGTTGCAGATGAATTAAAACCTAAGAACTGTACAGCTAAAACTTCTATTACTGAATTATCTTAAATTATTTAATAAATACAAACGCATCTTTATAGATGCGTTTTTTGTTTTGTCTTGAAATCTCCTTGTTAATCTACTGACAATTTTTATACATAGCAAAAAACTAGAAATTTTAAAAAATCATTAATTTTTAACCTTAAAGTTAAAGCATGTAAAAAAGCAGATTACCTTTTAATCTGCTTTTTGTTTATCATGTGCCAAACTTTCATTGACTGATATTTCCATGAAATTCATGCTCGCCCTGATCGCAGCAATCTTCATCTCCCTTGCATGGCTCATGCCCATTCATTATCGGCCTTGGGTCACCTATACTGGTGAGCTATATGCCTTTTTTTCGCTATTTGGATTAGCTGCAATTTGCTTAAAAGATAAATTAATAATACCCGCCATAACCTTACCTTTGTTGCTACTCGCCTGTGTCCCGCTGATTCAATTTTTTATGGGACAGGTATTTTTCTTTAGCACCGCCATGATGGGCTTTATTTTTATCTTTAGTTTTTGGCTCGCAAGTGTTTTGGGTTATAACCTTTCAACTGGAAACTATAACCGGGAAGAAACTTTTACCAATCTTAGCTATGTATTTTTAGCTTCAGGAACGATTACAGGCTTAATTGCTGTATGTCAGTGGACGAATCTGGATTCAATATTGCCAGGCATGGTCAATATTAGTGGCAACCAGCGGCCTTATGCCAACTTTGCCCAACCCAATAATATGGCAACTTTTTTAGTCATGGCTTTGATGAGCTGCCTTTACTTATATGAAAAGAAAAAAATCCAAACCAAATGGCTATTTGCCTGCGCTGCTGTGATTGTGATTGGCGTGGCTTTAAGTCAGTCACGGACCGCCTGGGTCGCTGCGATCGCGATCATGTTATATCTGGCATTCTACCAATATAAAGGGATTATTCGCCTGAAATGGTATTACAGCATCGCTTGGTTCATTTTCTTTATTGCATGTATTGTCGCTTTTCCATTGTTAAGTCAATTGGCGACTCAGGTCATGGATACCCAAGTGGTGCAAAGCCGTGATGTAGTTTCGCGTGCTACAGGTGATATGTCACGACTCGCCATCTGGCAGCAAATGTTGGCCGCGATTCAGGCCCAGCCATGGTTTGGTTATGGCTGGTATCAGACCAGTATCGCTTTTGTTTCAATCACGGATACGGTTCAAGGTCCGGTCTGGATTCGTAGCGCACATAATTTTATTATCGATTTCCTGATCTGGAACGGGGTAGTGATTGGTGTCCCATTCTTAGCTTATTTCGGCTATCTGGGCTATCAAATACAGCGATGGGTGAAAACGCCGGAGTCAGTCATTGGCATATTAATGATCGGTGCTTTTGTTACGCATGCTATGTTTGAGTTTCCACAGCACTATGCCTATTTCCTGTTACCAGTAGGTTTTATTATCGGTACAGTACTGGCGCAGCGTTCAGATATAGCTAAGCAGCTTGTTATGCCATCGTGGCTGATAAAAGCCATCTTTGCGGTTGGTGTTATTTTAATTGCAGTCATTTACCGGGATTATGATACCGCTGTACCAAAACTCGGTCAGAGCATTCGCTATGAACAGCAGCCGGAAAAAATTACCAATGAAAAGCCGATCTTCTTGCTGACGGAATTTAATCATCGTATTGCCTGGATCCGGGTAGATCCTTATACCAAGATGAGTCAGGACGAAATCCATCAACATGAAAAATTGGTGGTGAGTTATCCAACCAAATACAACTTGCTAAAATATATTCGTTTACTGGCCTATAATGGTTATATTAAAGAGGCACATCACCAGCTCTGGCGTATGAATACGATTCAAAAAACTGAACTGAACTATGATGAAGTTATTAAAGATATGCAGAAATAGTTTCAGCTCAATAAAAAAGCCATCATCATGATGGTTTTTTTATGTCTTTAAGAAATCAAAGCTGGCTTTGAATATAGTTTTGAATACTCACACTTTGAATCAAATCAAGCTGAGTCGTTGTCCAGTCTAAATATTCTTCTTCTTTTTCCAGAATTTCTTGAACCAGATCACGAGTCACATAATCCATTTGAGTTTCAGCTAAAGCCACAGCTTGCTGGATGGTTTCAATATTCTCTTTGACTTTGCGTACGTCACATTGCAACACTTCTTGAGTGTGCTGACCAATATACAGTTTACCTAGATGCTGTAAATTCGGCAGACCTTCTAAAAATAAAATGCGTTCAATAATTTTATCGGCATGTTTCATCTGCACGATGGATTCTTTGTATTCGGCTGAACCTAGCTTTTCAATGCCCCAGTCATTAAACATGCGTGAATGCAGGAAATACTGGTTAATCGCGGTCAGGTGGTGATACAACACCTGGTTCAGCTGATTAATTACATCACGATTGCCTTTCATTGTATCACTCCGTATAGCTTGATGACCCATTTGTATTTATGGGTTTTTATATCAGATTATCTTAAATCATATGGCTCGGTAATGGCGAGTAATTTATTGAACTGCAAATGAAAATCGCAATCAAATAGTATCAAATGAAATCTAAAACAATAAAAACCCGCCAGAGTCGAGGGCGGGGAGGAGTAATGATCGGAGATCATTGTTTTTATCATTATATTTATAGAGGTATTCAATATGCTATTTAGGCTGCAACTGCCAGACGCGCCGCAATCTGGGAAACTTCATCACTGATGATCATACGGGCTTCTGGAGCGCAACGACCACAACATGTGCCTAGGTCAAGCATTTCACGCACATCACGGTAACTTTCGGCGCCATTTGCAATAGCATCTTTAATGTCTTGATCTGTAATGCCTCGGCATAGACAAACGTACATAGGATACAACCACAGTGAATAAATAAGATAAGAGATATTATTGATAATTGTTATCGTTTGTCAATAAAAATCATTTGAAAATGCTTTTTATAATGATCGATGATTCAGATAAAAAAATACCACCTGAGCGGAAATCCGAGTGCTGCTCGGACTTCTGCGCAAGAGCGATTTATAATTTAGAATTAAATATTGCAGGCTGGGGATTTAGTAATTTTTATAACTTATTGATTAATAATCACTACACCATCCATTTCAACCAGTGCATCCTTAGGTAAGCTTGCTACACCTAAGGCAGCACGTGCTGGATAAGGTTGAGCAAAGTATTCCCCCATAATCTGGTTGACGAGCTGGAAGTGAGAAAGGTCAGTCAGGTAAATATTGAGCTTGGCAATATCTGCCAGAGAGCCGCCAGCTGCTTCGCAAACTGCTTTCAAGTTATCAAATACGCGACGAATCTGAGCCTCGATGCCTTCAACCAGTTCCATGCTGTATGGATCTAGACCAATTTGACCTGAAAGATACAAGGTATTGCCAACAAGAATCGCTTGCGAATAAGTACCGATCGCAGCAGGGGCATTTTCAGTATGGATCACTTGGCGGGACATCAATTTCTCCTTTTATCATCAACATACATCATATTAGATCATGGCCATGGGCAAAAGCATTATCGTTTTAAATGATTAACTCGCCTTCGATGTAGCTTCTGAAATGCTTATTGGTTGGGATAGGCGGATAATTCGCGGGAAGCCGTAATGCATACGCAAGTCTCGAATCAGCTGGGCAATCTGCTTACGGTTATGTACGACTACGTTGACATAAGTCTTACCTTCGTAACTACGTACCGACTCTACACCAGACTTGGCTTTACGACATTCATAGATCAGTTCGGAAATCTGTTCATCATCCATGGATAGGTCAATGCAGAGATAAGCGGTAAAGCTGATATCTTCAATGTCCTCAGAGGTCCACTGCAATGGCATCATATTTTCTGGATGCAAATTTTGCTCATGTAGCAAGTTATGGCAGCGTGCACGATGCACGATCAGACCACGGCGGGTCAGATGACCTTGAATCGGATCACCCAGTACCGGATTACAGCAGTGCGCGTATTTGACATCGACCCCTTCTGTACCCTGAATTAAACGAGTCGAGTTGGAGCCAGTTTCTGCATCTTGAGCAAAGAGGTGATTGGCGACCAATTGAGGTAATAAATCACCGACTGCAATCTGTTCATACAGACGTTCCTGAGTCGGAATATGACGCCATTGCAGAATATTGGCCCAGTCCTCTTCAGTTAAATCCTGAATAGAACGATTAAATAATTTTAAAGCACGATTTAAAGCCTGTTCACCGACCATACGCTGCTCGTCAATATCCTGATCACGCAGTATGTTTTGAATCGCACGACGGGCTTTTTGGGTATTAATAAAGCTGAGCCAGTCTGGATTTGGTGAAGCTAACACATCAGTGATCACTTCAATGACTTGACCACTACTTAAAGGCGTAGAAAGTGGTTTGGTGTCGCCATTAATTTTGGCACCAACCGCGTGATTACCTAGAAATAGACTGGCAGAATAGGCAAAATCCACTACAGTCGCGCCTTGTGGTAATTCATGTAGCTGACCGTGAGGAGTATAAACCCAGATTTTTTCCTGATGCAGATAATCCAGTAATTCATTAAAAGTGGTCTTGGCACAATCCCCATCCACCAGAACATTCAGATTCTGCATGGAAGCCTGAATGGCAGAACGGCAGGCTTGAGGTGCATTTTCACCAAGGACTACACCAAAACGTGCGGCTTTACGCATCAGTTCAGTTTGAATGGTCAGGGAAAGTGTCGTCTTTTCCCCTTTGATACGCATACTCAGCGACTGGTTGCCACCCGGCAACGGGCGACGAATATGATCGGCAAAACTTAATACCTGGAAGCTCTCTTCCAAGAGTTCTGCAAAGCGGTCACAGTCAGCAATACTTTGTAAAATGATTTCAAAGGCGTGACTATGAGTGAGTTCCTGCAGGTTAATATCATTCTTAACAAAGTGACGTAGCAACTCGATATTATTATTTTTCTTTTTGATTCGGCCCTGGATATTATACTGATGGAGTAATTCATTCAGTTTTCTTTCCCAGATCGCCTGATATTCACAGCGTTTGGATTTGGTTTGCTGTAGGGCAGTCTGGACATTATTGTACATGTCCAGATCCAGGTTCTGGTAGCAGAGATGTTCCAGATTATCGGCCATCTCATTCATACCAACCAGCCGGGCCATCGGTACGAAAATTTCAAAAGTCTCTTTGGCAATACGTGCACGTTTATCTGGGCGTAAGGCATCTAAGGTAGTCATGTTGTGATAACGGTCTGCCAGTTTCACAATAATGACACGTGGGTCCTGTAGGGTAGCCTGAAGAATTTTCCGGAAAGAAGCGGCTTTATTATATTCCTTATCACTGGATTGGCTTAGTTTGGTGACGCCGTCCACCAGTTCAGCTACCGTCTTGCCGAATTTTTCAGCAATGTCGTCCTTGTTGAAATCCGTATCTTCAATCACATCATGGAGTAAGGCTGCCATGAGAGTTTCGGCATCTAAACGCATATGCGCCAGAATACTGCTCACAGCGATCGGATGCAGGATATAGGGTTCGCCACTTTTACGGGTAATGCCATCATGGGCAATATCCGCATAATCACAGGCGGCAAGCACACGCTCGACTTCACTGGCACTCAAATAAGCGTCGATGATGATATTAAGCTGTTGCTTGGCTTGACTGACCTGTGGGCCTGGCATAAAACACCTTTAAAACTGAATTCTTTACTAAAAATGTGCGAATACTTTTAATGAAAAGCAAATCGCAAAGTTTGTCAATTTATTCCGTTTCTATTCACGGAAAAACTGCATAAACTTGATAACTCGACCTTATGTTATAACCGTTCTAGACAGAATATAAAAGTCACAAAACAAAAAAAGCCTAGTTGAAAACTAGGCTTTTTATAAGAAGGGTTTCTTATTGGAAAGAAAAACCGTCCAGATTCAGGTTATTTGCTGAAAGTGCAAGGTCTAGACTAGAAGTCTGGTAGTCTTGGTCACGTTGTTTCAGGATGTCTTTAGATACATGACCTACTGCAATTTCACGTAGAGCAACAACGGTTGGCTTGTCATTGTCCCATTCTACAGTTGGTTCAATGCCTTGACGTGCCAATTGACGCGCGCGTTTGCTTGCCACTAGTACAAGCTCAAAGCGGTTGTCTACATGGTCTAAACAATCTTCAACGGTTACGCGTGCCATAAGAATTCTCGTTTGAATAATATTTTAACAGACTGCGAAGTATAAAAGGCTTTGCCTGTAGACTCAAGTTTTAATCACTCTTCGCTTGGTGTAATTAAAGCCTGAATCAGTTTTTCATGACGATTCGCTTGCTGATGAAGTGCCAATCGGTTGGCAATAATCACGGCTTCCAGATCATGCAGCGCTTTGTTGAAGTCATCATTGATAATGACATAATCAAAGTTAACATATTGCTGCATATCTTCTACCGCACAGCTCAAACGATGCTCAATCACGTCAACAGAGTCTGTACCACGGTTCGATAGCCGTTGACGCAAGTCAAACTGGCTCGGCGGTAAAATGAAAATTTGTTTGGATTCAGGAAATAAGCGACGGACTTGCTGTGCACCCTGCCAGTCAATCTCGAGCAGGACATCATGACCTTTAGCCAGTTGTTCTTTTACAGTTGCTTGTGCAGTACCATAATAGTTACCAAAGACTTCAGCATATTCAATAAAACCACCTTCATTGACCAGATTGAGAAAATCTTCTTTGGTAGAGAAGTGGTAATGCACACCATCGAGTTCGCCAGGTCGTTGACCGCGTGTCGTATGAGAAACAGAAACATGAAGATTGTTGACACGTTCAAGTAAAGCTTTAACGAGGGATGTTTTGCCTGTTCCAGACGCAGCAGAAACGACAAACAAGAGACCCGACATGATATTTTTCCTGATATGATAAAATATCTTCTCTATTTTAGAGTAGAGCGACTTTAAACTAAATAGTTGTACGTCGATTGTTTTACATTTATTTCAATTGTTGCAGCATAAATTGAGTGAGTATTGAGGATTCTATGGAAATTGTTTTAGCCAACCCGCGTGGTTTCTGTGCCGGTGTGGATCGTGCCATTGCGATCGTGAACCGTGCCCTAGAATGTTTCAATCCACCGATCTATGTGCGTCATGAAGTCGTGCATAACAAATTTGTTGTAGATGACTTACGCCAACGCGGTGCAATTTTTGTTGATGAACTGGATGAAGTTCCTGATGATAATATTGTGATTTTTAGTGCACATGGCGTTTCTAAAGCAGTCCAGCAAGAGGCTGAACGCCGTGGTCTGAAAGTTTTTGATGCCACTTGCCCCTTGGTAACCAAGGTGCATATTGAAGTGACCAAATATGCTCGTGAAGGGGTTGAAGCGATCTTAATTGGTCATGAAGGGCATCCGGAAGTTGAAGGCACCATGGGGCAATATGACAAAAAAAGTGGTGGTGAGATTTATCTGGTTGAAGATGAAGAAGATGTGGCTGCTTTAACGGTACGCAATCCTGAAAAAGTAGCTTTTGTCACGCAAACCACTTTATCAATTGACGATACGGCGAAAGTGATTGATGCTCTTCGCCAGAAATTTCCGCTGATTCAAGGCCCACGTAAAGACGATATTTGCTATGCCACTCAAAATCGTCAGGATGCTGTACGTGACTTAGCTGAACGTTGTGATGTTGTGTTGGTAGTCGGATCTCCAAATTCATCAAATTCAAACCGCTTACGTGAGCTCGCTGAACGCATGGGTAAAGCTGCTTACCTGGTCGATAATGCCGATGAGCTAAAGCAGGAATGGTTTACCAATATTTCTAAAATTGGTGTAACTGCTGGAGCTTCCGCACCAGAGATTCTAATTAAACAGGTGATTCAGCGTTTACAGGATTGGGGCGCACAAGCACCACATGAGCTGGATGGGCGAGAAGAGAATATTACATTCAGCCTACCGAAAGAATTACGTATTCCAGTTACTCAAGCTTAAGATGTCGCACTTATCACCTGATTTATAATTTTAAAAAAACAGATAACTAATTTTTGCAGTTATCTGTTTTTTTATGCCATTCATCTCTATTTGTGTGGGTTTTGTAATCTAATTAGATACTATTTTTAATGAGGTAAAGTTTCGCTGGTTTGAGGGCAGGATGCAAAAAGTAAAAGGATTTACATTAATTGAGCTGATGGTGACAATTGCGGTGGTGTCGATTGTTGCGATAATGGCAGCGCCTTCTTTTGGGAATATTTTAAAAAAACAACAGTTAGATAATACGGCTAAAGATCTTGCATATTTATTTGGTCAAGCTCGAGCCCAATCTGCTGCACTGCGTAAACAGGTAACTATAAAATTTACTAGTGGCACTAACGATGCGACTACGTTTTATTGGACCTCTAAGTACAGCGATATAAGGCTTACCAGTGATACGACAGATGTAGTATTTCAGCCCATAGGTCTGGTCACTAAAAGAAACAAGCAAATTGATAATCCTAGCTTTAATCCACTTCTACCTGAAAATAACACTACTAATCCTAAGAAAATTGATCAAGTAGTTCCACTCGTTTTTACAGTATGCAGTACGAAATTGGCTACTTCAAAGGAAATCAGTATTTCTAGAACGGGCGTAATTGAAAAAATTGAAAATAAAGCAGGGGCATGTTGATGATCAAGTCACAATATGGTGTTGGACTCATGGAAGTATTGGTAGCACTTTTTATTTTGGCTGTAGGAGTAGTAGGTTTCTCAGTATTGCAGCTTCGTGCACTTCAGGCGATGACAGAAGCAACTGACCGTACAATGGCCATGACAGTGGCTCGCGATTTGACCGATCGCATGCGCATTAATCGTTTAGCTTTAAATCATTATGTAACTGCTATCAACACCAAACAGTCAGAAACAGGCTGTTTAGGAAGTAGCTCTACCTATGTACCCGCATGTGATAGCCAAAAAATAGCCAAATATGATGCAACACAGATTTTAAGTAAGGCAGAAAGTTTGGGGCAGACGATTGTGATGAAACAGTGTGAGGGAAGCAGTCGTACCTGTATTTATATAGCGTGGGGAAAAACAGCGATTACAAAAGATGATATCTCTACATGTATGGCGAATGGAGTATATAAAGTTGGTGCACAATGCTTGGTAATGGAGGCATATTAAGGATGAGACCACAGTCTGGCTTTACACTTATCGAACTCATGATTGCCCTAGTATTGGGGTTACTTATTACAGCTGCAGCTATACAACTTTATATTACCGCTCAAAAAAATATGGCTATACAACAAGGCGCAGCTAATTTGCAAAATAGTGCCAGTTTTGGTCTGGAATATATGTTGCGCAATATACGTCTGGCGAATTTAAATTCAGGCAAACCGATTATGGATCCCTCGATATTACATGGTGGAATTGTCTTGGATAGGGCCAATCTTAGTACCAATTCAACGTTTAAGATCACTGGAGCTGATGCGAGTAATAACCTCATGACAGCAGGAAATATCGGACCTTCAAATTTACAGGGATTAAAAAGCGATCAACTGGTGATCCAGTATCGCAATACTATTAATAATAAATATGACTGTGAAGGTACTGAAATTGCTAGAAATGTATATGTAGTCGAACGTTATTTTTTAAGAGCAGATAGCAAGGTAAATAATGATCCAAATGCTGCTTTAGCATTAGCCTGTAAAGCTACCAGCTATTCTGGTGATAATGATCTTAAACTTGATAACTTAAATGGGAACGGTGAGGTCATTATTCCTCGAGTCGACCATTTACACATTTTATTAGGTGTCGCCAGTGACACTGTTGATGCTACCAAATCACCAGCAGTTGCAGGCCAGGATGGGGTACTGGATCGTTTTGGCTACATTAGTATTCCTAATTATTTAGCTTTGGCAACTAAACCTCAGATTGTATCTCTTCAATTAGGGATGCTGGTGCGTTCACCAGATAGTGTGGGGAATAATAGTGCTGTTGACCCAAATAAAAACTATCAAATTTTTGATATTAATAAGCCTTTAATTGCTGACAATAAAAATAATTTGTATATGAGGCAAGTAGTTACCCAAACAGTAGCACTGAGAAATGGATTTGGTATTCAGGAGAATCCTCAATGAAAGCTTTATCTATACAGCGAGGAGCTACTTTAATTGTAGTTCTGGTTATGCTCATCCTATTAACTTTAGTGGGAACCTGGGCAATCAGAGGAAGCTTAACCTCCTTAAATATTGCTACGAATACGCAGGCACAGGCCCTGCTTCAGCAAGCCTCTGATGCCATATTTTTTAGCTTGGAAAATCAGACTTCTGATGATTTTGCGCTAACCAATATGAGGATTGGGGATGGAATGCTGGCTTATGTATTAAGACCGGAAAATAAGGATAAAGAACTTGTATTCTGTATTCGTGGGGGGGATGCGAATACTCTGGAGGGGAGCCGGAATGCAAGTGCTGTCTATTGGGAAGGTAGTCAAATTAAAAATTCTCAACTGGGAAATATCGGCTTTTGCAAAATTTCTCGTAAATCAGACTTCATTAGTGGCCGTTCAGCAGTAATGACGCGAGTGGGCATTCGAGCGGATAGTTCTGGTCTGGATTGGGAACATTTATTGGAAGGAGATGATGCCCAGCTATCAAAAACTCAACAGATCCAGAAAGTGGCAGTCAACGTTATTTCTATTATTCCAAATTTAAGTGAAAGCTCTGCAACAGATATCCAAAACTGCTTATCCAATTACACAAGTTTTTATGATTCTTTGGCCGCCAATAAGACGGTAGCAGAGTGTTTAAAGGATCATAATGTGCCTTATAGCGATCAGGAAATGCAATACACCCTAAGACCTGTAAAAGGAACATCGTAAAGGAATGCTAATGATGAAATATATAAAAAAACAAGTGAATATGACACCATTTTTCCGAAAAACGATTGTCTCTAAATTTAAAGTAGCGGGAATCTCTACAGTATTAACTGCTTTATTATGTGCTGCGCTCCCTATGAGTTATGCAAGCGACATCGAAATTTATAAAGTGCCTGAAGATAGTGTGGGTAGTACGACTTTAATGCTGATGCTCGACTTGTCAGGCAGTATGGGGTATGGGGCAGGATACAGTAATACGTCCATGAGTATCCAGGATGATTATGGTGTATGTGTAGGATCAAGAAGTAGTGTAGTAGAAGATACAACAACAACCCCTCTTTATTCACGTTATTATTGTCCAGTTTCTGCTAGTGCAGCTAGTTCTAAAGTCAAGGATCCTCAAACGGGTTGTGAAAAACAAGCAAACGGTAACTATCGTTGTTACGATCGTTTGACCCGTTTAAAAGATGGGTTGAGAGAAATCTTACAGGGCACTCCTACTGTACCTCGGGTGAGTGATAAAATCGTATTAGGCCTATCTACCTTTGCTGGAGATAATGGTTATATCCGTGTGCCTGCACGTCCTTTGAGTGAAGTAATCCGTTCTTACCAAGTAGCAGAAACCTATATTGATCAAGAAGAATATGAGGAAAGGGTTCAAACGGGGACGACGCAAGAAAAATATTATTATGACTTGCCACGGTGGACAAGATATTCGGAAACACGACTAGAGAATCAAACCTGTATTTTTGGTTTCTGCTGGGGAGGATCTAATGTCAAAAGAACTTATTATCAAACCTGTACCTGGACTAATAATACCTGCTCATGGGGGACACGTACCGAAACACGTCCTTCAGGATTTAGTGATACTCTTCCTACTACTACCTGTACAGCTGGTAATAACAATGATTGCGTAATTTTTTATGAGAGAAATAAGGAAGGTACACGTGAAGTACCTGTTTATGAAACAGTCATTAAAACTCGTCCCGTAGAAAAAGTCCGTTATGTCACTAAAAATGTGACCCAGCGTGACTTGCTGCTAGAAACGATTAAAGATCTCAAGGCAAGTGGTGGTACACCTACACCTTATGCTTATTCAGAAGCTGCAGCATATTTAATGGGGCAGGCTACAAGCGACAGTACTTATAGTGGTTTTAGCCTATCAGTAGGAGATGCAAAAGATACGAGTAAGACTCGTACTTATTTGGCACCTCAATCCATTAGCGGCCAAGTTAATAATCCAGAAAAACGAGAATGCAGCGGTCAAGGGATTTATTTCTTGACTGATGGTGAACCGCAGCCTGGTGGTACAGCGATGGGCTGGGATGGTAAAAGCGGTACAGCCTATACTTTAATGTCAACGTCCTTGGGGAATAAAGGAACTCAATTTGATTGCTCTGTAAGTCCTTTGGGAAATCGTAGCGGTTACATGGATTCCAGAAATGGATGGGCATGTGTTGGTAAATATGCACAAGCTTTACTAGATCCTGCAAAAAATCCGGTCGGTTTAAAAATTAAAACTGCTGTTGTAGGGTTTGGTAGCGATTTTAGTGGGGATAGCAATCCTGATGTGCAAGATGCTAAAGATTGGGGAATACTGGGTGGCGGTGGCTGGAAAGCTGGTTCTAACTCTAAAGATATTTCAGACAGTATTAATAAATTTGTTGAAGAGCTGAATAAAGATATTCCATCTATGAGTACCGGTTCATCAACGATTCCATTGGATGATTTGAATCCTGCGATTGTACAACCTTATTCTTATTTCCCTCAGTTTGAGCCAAAAGTGAATCCGGTAGACCGTCAGCAGATCTGGTTTGGTAATTTGAAAAAATTCCATGTAGTGAACAATGGAGTTTATGCAAGTAAAACGCCTAGCGATTTAACCGTGGTGGTGAAAAAAAGTAAATTGCAAGATTTAGCGGATATCTGGGCCAAAGCTGGGATTAGTTATCCAGAGAATGCACCAATATTTAAAAAGGGCGGGGCTTTAAGTCAGCTTCCTTTGGGGCTCGGGACTAATACAGCGGGTAATACAGTAACTGCGAGAACTCTTTTAACTGACTATAGTTATGATGGAACTAAACCGGTAGCTGAGCAAGTTTCTCGTAATTTAGATCTAGTCAAAATTGATTACACTTATACAACTAATGCGAAGACTAAAACAGATGGTACTTATTCAAGAGCATTGATGAGCCTACTTGGTTTTAATATTCCGAGTGATATTTCTACGAATGATCTGGATCTTTCTACCTATTCGGCTACAGTAAGACAAATGGGAAGCATTCTGCATTCTAAACCTATCCTGATTACTCAGCAGGGTAAGGCAGTAGCCGTGAAAGACCCTAATACGGGTAAAGTTAGTATCGGAAGTGAAAATCGTGAAGATTATGTGCTATTCGGGACAACTCAAGGTTTGATCCATATTGTAAATGCAGAGACTGGGGTAGAAAAATTTTCTTTTGTTCCTAAAGAAATTATTGAAGGTCAGTCAGAAACTTTCAAAAATGAAGGAGGAAATCTGGCGGGAGGGAAAGATGCTCTTTATTATGGTATGGATGGCGAATGGACTGCTCACACAATCTATGTCAGTAAAAGTGATGGGACTCTAACTGTAAAAGGAACTTCTCGTACTGACTTGGATGGGAATACAGAAAATCTAAGTGGTAAGCAATGGGTGTATGGCGGCATGCGAATGGGTGGACGTAGTTATTACGCCCTAGATCTAACCGATATTAATAGTCCAAAAATTAAATTTCATATTGATCCAAGTACAGGCAAGGTATATTCACAAAAAACTCCTGCCGGTAAATCCTATAGTGCATTAAGTAAAATGGGTCAAAGCTGGTCTAAACCTAGCCTGGGTTATATTAACTGGCAAGGTAAGCGCAGACTCGTAATGATTGTTGGTGGGGGATATGATGCAGGAGGAGCGGATGGAGATGGTTTAAAAACCCAAGGCGTACGTACAGGTTACGCAGGTTATGAAAGCTATAACTATAAGCAAGACAATAAAATCGGTGCTGGTGTCTATATCTTTGATGCTGATACAGGTGATTTATTATGGAATGCAGATTCAAGTACAAATGAGAACTTAAAATATAGCGTTGTAAGTCAGATTCGTACAGTAGACCGAAATAATGATGGAGTTATTGATCATCTATATTTTGGTGATCTTGCGGGACAGGCCTTTAGAGTGGATTTTAAGAATGATGGCGCTACAACATTTACTGCTCAAGCCACCAGAATTTTAAATCTGAATCAAAATAATGGTACGAGTCCGCGTTTTTATACGATGCCAGCCTTCACGGCTCACTATAGCGCAGGTAGTAATGCTATTTATGGCGGAAATATTGTAGTTGCTACCTTTGTGTCTGGAAATCAAAGTTCTCCATTGGTAGGTACGACAGATTCAGCACAAAAGAAAGATCCTCTAGGTTTACAATACGATGCTGCCTATGCGATCTATGATTATGATGCTTATCCAAGTACTGCTGAAGGACGTTATCCAACTTCAAATATGGAAGCAAGAACATTGGCGAGTAGCTCCGCTACCAGTCCAGCCCCTACCCAGCTGAGATATGTCAATAACGCTACGTCTTCAACTACAGTAAATAAAACTAGTGGGTGGGGAGGCTGGTATTATGTGTTTAATAAAAAGTTTGATGGTAGTGAAGCTGCAGCAAACATTATTAAAGGTCTAACTACTCCAATTGCTTTAGAGGGTAGTCTATATGTTACTCAATATGACGCATCTAATAATGGTACTACTTCAAGTTGTGGTGCTGGGGTAAAAGGGCATAGTTTTACACAGCGTTTATGTTTGCCAACAGGTGTATGTAAGCAGGATGCGAATTACACTTATAATTTAGGATCAGGCATTGTAAGTCCAAATGTGGGCAGTACAGATAATGATCCAAATAAACGGAGTCTGGTGGTACCTGATCCAAATGATGTTTGCTCAGGACCTAACTGTAGTCCATGTAAAGGTGCGGCATGTGGAGCAAATGGAAAGTTCCTGGAAACAGGCGGTTCCTTACGTTTTATTCCAAATCGTTGGTATGAAAAATATGCACAATAATCATTGGACTATGCGTATGCCGCAACAAGGATTTACATTAATTGAATTAATGGTGGTGGTTGCAATTGTGGCTATTCTTGCCACCATTGCAATCCCGAGTTATCAGACTCATACCCGAAAGGCAATCGCTGGTCAGGCCCAGCAGGAAATACAAAAGCTAGCAGAGCAGTTAGAGCGCCATAAAGGTAAAAATTTCAGCTATTTAGGTTTTGATCCTAGCTATTTGTATAAAGATAATAGTGGAAATTTAATTGGTTATAGTACAACTAATGCGCAGCTAAACCTGCCATTAAATAGTTCAGGAACCGCAGTTAAATATATTGTTTCTGTTCGAGATGGTACAGATACTACTAAACTTTTAACTAATACTACCGCTTTAGGACAAAGATGGGCTATTAAAGCAGAAAGCCAAGATCCGAATAATTTTACCTTTCTTATGACGAGTACAGGAATCCAGTGTAAAAATCAGACTAGAGCAAATGTATCTTATACAGGGTGTGGCACAGGAGGAGTGAATACGTGGTAAGAAACAAGTTGGGATTTACTCTTATTGAACTGATGTTAGTGGTAGCTGTTATCGCTATTCTTGCAGCAGTAGCTTTTCCTTCTTATCAGGAGCATGTAAGAAAAACAAAGCGGACTGAGGTACAGGCCGAGTTAATTGACATAGCAAGTAGATTGCAACAATACAAGTCAACTAATTTTAACTATAAGATTAATCCAACAACTGCGATTGATTTAACTAAGCTAGGCTTTTCTTCAGCTACTCCTTTATCTCAAAATGGTTTGTATACACTTAATTTAAGTTTTAATACAGCAGCAACAAGCTGGGTGCTAAGTGCTATACCTTCACCCACAGGAAGTCAGAAGAATGATGGGGTAAGTTGTTTGGATGATACTGGTCAACGTTACTGGTCAAAAGTAACAGCGACTGCCAGTGCCTGTGGTAGTGCTTTAGCAGTAAATTCAAATTGGGACGGCCGCTAATCCAAACCCAAAATTGTAGCCAACCAATTTTTGATCTTTCATTCAGGGCAAACTTCGCGTAAAATATTGCCCTCTATGAAAGGGGTTTGAAGTGTTCCGGTGGTCGGCACATGAATAATCCGTAAAAACTATAAGGTTCTATCATGGTTGTTATTCGTCTTGCACGCGGTGGTGCTAAAAAACGTCCGTTCTATCAAATCATTGTGACTGATAGCCGTAATGCACGTGACGGTCGTTTCATCGAACGTATCGGTTTCTTCAACCCTACAGCTCAAGGTAAAGCAGAAAAACTTCGTTTAGATGCTGACCGTTTTGCTCACTGGGTATCTCAAGGCGCTCAGCCTTCTGATCGTGTTGCTTCTTTAGCTGCTCAAGCTAAAAAAGCTGCAGCTGCTGTTTAATACGGTAGTAGCTAGCCCATGACACCAACACAGAATGTTCCCGAAGATCGTATTCAGATTGGACAGCTACGTTCAGCATATGGATTAAATGGGTGGCTCTGGGTCTATTCCAATACAGAACCTATGAGCAACATATTTGACTATCTGCCTTGGTACATTGAGACCAAAACAGGTTGGCAAATTGTCGATGTAAAACGTTGGAAACCACATGGCAAAGGCTTAGTTGTTTCGCTTAAAGGTGTGAGTGATCGCACTGGCGCAGATGAACTGGTTGGTGCAAATATCTGGATTTCAAAAGCTCAACTACCTCAAGCAGGTGTGGACGAGTATTACTGGTCTGATTTAAAAGGTCTAACAGTGTTAGGTCTAGATGATGAAGAACAGGAAATTAACCTCGGTCAAATCCATGAAATGTTTGAGACAGGCGCTAACGATGTCATGGTGATTCGCGCAACCCCTGATAGCATTGATGGCGAAGAGCGCATGATTCCATGGCATAAAGATGTGGTACAACGCGTTGATCTCGAAGCTGGTCGTATCTATGTCAATTGGGGCGTAGACTACTAACATTTTTGGAAACACGGGAGTCTGCGATGTTTTTTGCAGTCATTACGCTTTTTCCTGAAATGTTTGAAGCGATTACACGTTTCGGTATTAGCGGGCGCGCAGCACAACGTGATTTGATGCAAATTCATTGCATCAATCCACGCGAATTTGCTGAAGGGAATTACAAACGGGTGGATGAACGTCCATTTGGTGGTGGTCCCGGTATGGTGATGATGGCTGAGCCATTAGCGAAAGCAATTCATCGTGCTAAAGAGCTTGCAACGCAAGCGGGTGCAGTTCATGTTCCTGTGGTATATATGTCACCGCAAGGAAAAACCTTAAATGAACCTGCGGTACAGGACTTCGTTAAATATGACGGACTAATTGTGTTGTGCGGACGTTATGAAGGTGTCGATGAGCGTTTGATCCAGAAATATGTTGATCAGGAATGGTCGATTGGAGATTACGTATTGTCGGGTGGTGAACTCCCTGCGATGGTTTTATTGGACAGTATTATCCGGAGACTTCCGGGTGCAATGTCGGATGAACAATCCCATGTGCAAGACTCCTTTGTGGATGGTCTATTAGATTGCCCACAATATACCAAGCCAGACCATTTTGAAGGTATGGATGTGCCAGACGTTTTAAAATCGGGACATCATGCCAATATTGAAAAATGGCGTTTTTTGCAGCGTTATCAGCGTACGCTTGAACGTCGACCTGAATTGGTCGAACAAGTCGAACTGACAAAGCAACAAAAAAAATGGCTAAAAGATTTGCAAGGGAATAAATCTTAATTTATTCTCCGAGCGCAAAAGGCATGAAGCTTCGCTTTTTTGCCACACTTAAATAGACTCTTTATGCATTGAAGCGGTCAAGCATAAAGGGAAAGTCAATCGGGTCTATGCGCTTTAGCCTCTAGCCCCAGTGGATATCAGACCTCTTCTGACCCACAATATTGGAGATACTCCATGAGCGGTAAGCATCCTTTAGTTCAAGCTGTTGAAAATGCTCAGCTTAAACAAGACATCCCAGCTTTTGCACCAGGTGACACAGTAGTTGTCCAAGTAAAAGTAAAAGAAGGCGACCGTGAACGTCTACAGGCGTTTGAAGGCGTTGTAATCGCTAAGAAAAACCGTGGTCTGAACTCTGCGTTCACAGTACGTAAAATTTCTAGCGGTGTTGGCGTTGAGCGTGTATTCCAAACTCACTCTCCAATCGTTGCTAAGATTGAAGTGAAACGTCGTGGTGACGTTCGTCGTGCTAAACTTTACTACCTACGTGAACTTTCTGGTAAAGCTGCACGTATTCGTGAAAAGTTGCCAGCTCGTAAACAAGGTTAATTTTAGCCTTGCTTCCAAGCAAAAAAATGCGCCTTTCGGCGCATTTTTTATGTCTGAATCTTAGGTTTATAAACCTTGCAGTTTTAAACAGTTGGCATGTTGGCGGTAGACATTGACAGGATCCGGCACAAAAGCCCCTTTGATGCCAAACATCAGGTTAATTTCATCTAAATGATTCCATGGATAATCATCACGGATAGTTTTACCAAATTTTGCAATACACATCGATACGATACCATCATTGGCACCTTCTTTATAGGCAGATAATCTATTTAAGGCTTTGATGACCACATCACTGATATCTAAAGCATTGGTTGTAGGCTGATTACCGGTGACTGAATATAGTGCTCTTGATATTTTCCTTCACCACATTTCTTTAAGAATAGTCCCGTATTAAAACGTTGGTTAAATTCGGCTGTTCCTTCCATAGAAGTGCTATGACCGGCTGGCAATGCGTTGTGAGGGAACGTTTGCCCATCTAGCCTTTGTCCCCACATTAGTACATTTCCGAAGGGATTAATCAGTACATTCAGTAGTTCAGCAGTACCTGTACTATTTGCTAGATTCATCACATCAGATAGATACAACAACCGTGCCTTGATTGGCACCGCCTACCGTTAGTACAGAGACAGTTCGCTTAGGCATCACACCCACAGCATAACGTACCGCATGTGAACCATGGCTATGGCCAATTAAATTGAGTTTTTTCGTACTTCTAATGGCTAGGACTTTATGAAGTTGAGCCACATATTGCTCGCCACGTAATTCGCTTAAATGGGGACATACGTATTGCAAAAGCGGTGGAACCATTTCGTGCCAAATCAGGCAGGATTTGGTATCAATAATCCATTGCTAAATTTTCTGTTGCTAAGCGATTAAAGCCGAGAAGTCCATGTGCAAAGACAATCGGATATTGGGTTTTTGCATAGCTTGATATGATAAATTTTGTTTCTGCCTGTTGGACATGAGAGATATTGGCTTGAACATTCAAGGTTGATGTCATGGCTAATAGCATCAATGCAATATTAAGTTTCATAAAGTTCCATTTTAAGAAGATATGAAAAAGCCCTACTCATGTTGACTAGGGCTGATCATACAAATTGCTTTATAAGCCTTGTAGTTTTAACCGGTTGGCATGTTGACGGTAAACATCCACCGGATCTGGAGCAAACAGGTTTTTCAAGCCAAGCACCATATTCACTTCATCCAGATGGTTCCAGTTGTAATTATCACGAATGGTTTTACCGAACTTGGCGCTACAGCGTGATACCAGCCCATCATTTTCTTTGCCACCATCAATGAGCAGGGCAGTGACTTTAAGTGCTGAATCAGGATCAAGCTGGTTCGTGACTTGACCAACACCTGTGAATGAATAGTTGTAAATGCCTTTCTGTTGATAGGCACCTTCACCACAAGCTGTAGTTGGCATACCAATTGGATATTTCTGATTAAATTTCGCAGAGCCTGCCAGGGTTAGACTGCTACCACCCGCCAGAGAGTCATGTGGGAAACTGTTTGGATCCAGACCTTGTGCCCAAGTAATGGCTTTAGATACCAGATTGATTCCCCCCACTAAAGGACCTTGTACAGGTGTTCCTTCTGCTTGCAGGATCAGGTCTGCAACAGGAGAACCTTTATGTGGTGCGCCGACTGAAGTTAGAGAAGCAACTAGAGCCGGTGCTACACCTGCGACATAGCGAATGGTTGGACCGCCGTGAGAATGACCAATCAAGTTGACTTTTTCTGCACCGGTAATCGCCAGAATTTCTTCAACTTGATGTTGAAGTTGTTCACCGCGGATTTCGGAAGAATTGAATGGTGAAACACGGGTTGCCCAGACATTGGCACCGTTACGCGCCAGATCTGGCAGAATCTGGTACCAGTAATCTAAGCCAAACTGATCGGTACCGATCTGAATAAAGCCCGCCATGCCATGTGCAAAAACAATTGGATATTTGGTTTTCGCATAGCTGGAACTGGCTTTTGCAGTGACCTGACTGGCTTGGGTGGATGCCTGAGTGCTGAGACATGAACCCGCCAGCAGCAGACCAGTGATTAGTACTCTACATTTCATTATATTTTCCTCACTTTGTTGTTTTAACCGGATGATCCTCATCCCGTTGTGCAAAGTTCCCTTATCGCAGGAACTCAGTTTTCTATGCTGTTACGGCTATAAAGGTGGTGCTTGATTAAAAAATAAGGGTCAGCCAATCGGGAAACCCACAGCAAAAACTTAAGTGATCTATTATTTTTCCATTACAGCTTTCAGATCACGGATAAGCCAAATAAAAAAAGAATCAGAAAAAAAAGCCTATATTTCACTGGAAATATAGGCACTCGCGTTATAAGCCCTGTAATTTGAGTCGGTTGGCGTGCTGGCGATAGAGAGCAACCGGATCTGGTGCAAACATTCCTTTCAGACCAAACATCATATTGGCCAGATCAGTATGGTTAAGTTTATACTGGTCATGGATGACTTTACCCATGAACGCGCTACAACGTGACACCATGCCATCATTGTCTTTATTGCCATACGATAAAGGGCCTAACTGCATCAGGATCGTATCAATATCCAGAGCATTGGTGGCTTGGGCTACGCCTGTCCAGGAATAGTAATGAATGCCTTTACTATCTTTCTGTTTTAAATTTTTATTACAGTTTTCGGTGGAAGCCAGTACACCATCTTTCACCATTTGCTGTGCCACGGTGGCATTAAAGGTATTAGATCCGGTCTGGGTCAGAGATTTCATGGAAGCATCAAAATCAATTTCCAGTTCCGGCTTCAACTGACCGAGTGCAATCAAAGGTCCAACAATATAATCACCTAGAATGTTGAAGGCAGTACGGCTCAGGCTATTGTTCTGGATATCATCTGCGACTTTGGAACCGTGGTAGGTGCCTGCCACGCCGGTAATCGAAGCGATATACTGCGGTTGGGTTGCTGCAACATAGAGTACCGTCGGCCCACCATGGGAATGACCAATCAAGTTCAGTTTTTTCTTGCCGGTAATGGCCAGAACATCTTCAACCTGATGAATCAGTTGTTCACCGCGATGCATCGTGGTATTTGCGGGAGACAATTGTGCAGCAAATACGGTCGAACCATTACGAGCCATATCCGGCAGAATCTGATACCAGTAATCCAGTCCGATACTATCGGTACCAATGCGTGACCAGCCTAGCCAGCCATGTACCATCAAGATCGGATATTTGGTTTTGGCATAATCGGACTTGGTCTTTTCGATGACTTGTGTGGCACTTGCCGCTGCCTGGGTTTGTGCAGCAAAGCTTAAGCCCAAAGCCGCTGCTAAAGTCACAGTCAGTAACTGTGCTGTCTTGTTGAAAGTACGCATAACCGTCCCTTTTTAATTTTATCGTTATTCAAGCAATCATTGCTTTTCTAGAGTGATGTAGCCCACACCATCAGACGTTTTAAAATAAAATACAGTCTTAGCCTTGAATGGCTGAGCCATTTTTCTTTGTAAGTAGCGGTATTTTTTCATTTTAGCTGTCTAAAACCATGTCATTTGGGGACATGTTTGACAGAAGGAAGTTTAATTTTAAGTGTATGTTTTATATACACATGTATTTAAATAAAAAGTCTTTGAAATATTTATAATTTGCTTAAGTAAATTTATGTAAAAGAAAATATTTTGAAACAATCATAGAAGTAGCTCCTTGAAGTTCAAGTACAAAATTGTCCAAATGGCAGTGATAGAAAAGCCATCAACAGGTGATGGCTTTCAGGCTTAATCTGCAAAGGGTAGCTTTCCTCCCTGATCATGTACCTGTTCAAAAGTTTCTACACGTAGGCGCTCTTCCGGTTTTTTGAAATGCTGCGCACGTAGCTCTTGAACTGCTTTTTGCTTGGCACTGTCATTCAGGCCGCTTTGCATGATGCTATCACGCTCATTTAAATAGCTGGTCACACTGGACTTCCAGCTCGTGCGTTTACTATCCAGATTTTCCAGACGTTGTGTGGCTTCAGGACCAACCAGATTTAAACGCATCTGGCGGATTTCTTCAGTCGAGCCACCACGCGCTTTAATATCTGCGGTCAGTTTACGTAAATCTTCCAGCTTATTGAGCTGCTCCAGATTTTCCTGCCAATCTTCCGGTAACTGCTGAAATAGTTCTTTCAGTTTCTGTGCTTTTTCAGTTTCACTTAAGTTCTTATCTGCCAGAACTGCCATACGGTCCAGCGTATATTCATGATAAGTATCTTCGGTACCAAACAGTCCTTCAATTTCATAATTAGAGAAAAATCGTTTACGCAGATTCTGGGTGCTGGTATAGATACTGCGGTAATAGGCAGGATCTTCCTGATTCAGACCGGCAGGTGGGGTTATTTCACCAAGACTTTGACGATACTGCATATAACGATCCCACAGATCCAGAATCTGGGACAGGGCAGGCTCTTTGTGGTTCTGAGAAATATAGGTCTTAAAGTCCTGCTGAATCTGTTCAATGGTTTTTTCACCGTACTGGGTAATGAAATATTCAAAACAGTTGCGGGTCTGTTCATTCACGATCAGGCGATTACTGCTATCCAGCTGCATCTTACAGTTGATTTCGGTATCCTGCTGGCTGGCGCTGGCAAAAAAAGTATTGTTCTGGGCACTGACATTCAGGGCGTTTGCTTCTGTATCTAGCATGGCTGGCTGAGCGCTATCTGGTTCATTCGAAGTCTGCTTTTCATCCTGAGGGGAAAGCCACAGTAACAGCGTGACCAGACACAGAATCACTAAAGCAACAATGATCCATATTTTATATTTCTGCATGTCCTATGCACCTTTATTTTGTTTTTCTTCAATTATTATCAAGAAATGAATCGGCTCAATATGCCATAAATACAGATTGAATAGCATAGAAAAGTTGTAAAACATTGACCAGGGTTTTACCATTGCGCCAACTTAAAAATTGTCTGATTTTTTGCCATGAAATCTTCATCTCCTAAAATTCAGCGTCGTCATATCAGCGGTGTGTTCCTGTTAAATAAGCCTCTAGGCATCAGCTCAAATGCTGCACTGCAAAAAGTACGCTGGCTGTATCGTGCGCAAAAAGCCGGACACACAGGTGCGCTGGATCCATTGGCATCTGGTTTATTGCCAGTCTGTCTGGGAGAAGCGACCAAGTTTTCGCATTATCTGCTGGATTCCACCAAACGTTATCAAACGACTATTTTTCTAGGTCATAGCACGACTACCGGTGATGTCGAGGGGGAAATCCTGCTTGAACAAGCTGTTCCTGAACTGAATGAACAGCTAATCAAGGATACGATTGCCCAATTTGTTGGTGAAATCCAGCAAGTACCACCGATGTATTCAGCACTGAAAAAAGAAGGTCGTCCACTGTATGAGCTGGCGCGTAAAGGTATTGAAATTGAGCGTGAAGCGCGTCCAATTACCATTTATGCCATCGAACTTTTATCTTTTACTGAAAATAGCATCACGCTGGACGTGACCTGTTCTAAAGGCACGTATATCCGTGTACTGGGTGAAGATATTGCTAAGGAATTGGGTACTTATGGTCATCTGACTTATTTGCATCGTACGCAAACGGGTCATTTTGACATCATTCCAAGTTATACCATTGAATATCTGGAAAGCCTGAGCGAAGAAGAGCGTGAAGCTTTATTGCTACCGGCTTATGCGCCAGTGCAGCATTTTCCGCAGGTTCAAGCCCCAGAAGGTCGTGCTGAATATTTTAGCCATGGTATGGAAAGTAATATTGACCATCCGGCAGAGCCACAAGTGCTGGTATTTGACGGTGAGAAATGTCTGGGCTTGGCAGAAATTACTGATCGTAAGCGTCTGGTGCCGAAGCGTGTGTTAAATCTCTAGTAGATATTAAGAGAAAGTTGATATGGACATCGAGATCATCATCAGTCTGATTGGCTTTGCCTTTATGGCAGGGGCAATTGATGCCGCCGTCGGTGGTGGTGGTCTGATCCAGATTCCAGCGATTATGAGCAGCCTACCGTATCTGCAGCCAGCGACCGTGTTCGGTACCAATAAGCTGGCTTCCATTTTCGGCACAGCCTCCGCGGCACTTTCCTATTTGCGACAGGTGAAATTGCCGTGGGCTTTGCTCGGCGTGGTTGCCTTGTGTAGCTATATCAGTTCTTTTGCTGGCGCGGCCAGCGTCACGCTAATTCCGGTCGATATTCTCAAGCCTTTTGTGCTGGTCATGCTGATCGTGATCGCGGTCTATACTTTCATGAAAAAACAGTTCGGCCGGGTACATGTCGAGCAAAAATTGACACGGAAAATGCTGATGTTCGCTGCCATTGGTAGCTTGATGATCGGGTTTTATGACGGAATTTTTGGTCCGGGCACGGGCAGTTTCTTTATATTTTTCTTTATCCGTTATCTGAGCGTGGATTTTTTACATGCGTCAGCACTTTCGAAAATTGCCAATTTCACTACGAATCTGGCTGCACTGAGTTTCTTTATTCCAACAGGTCATGTGCTGTTTATGGTCGGTGCCATGATGGCGGTGGCGAATATTGCAGGCTCGATTGTTGGGGTGAAACTGGCCTTTAAATATGGCAGCGGTTTTATCCGGATTCTGTTTCTCATACTGGTCAGTTTGCTGATCTGCCGGATGGCTTATCAGATGTTTTTGATTTAAAAATAGATGTAAACCATTCTCGATATTAAAGTTTTTTATACAATTTCTACTTATAAAACCTCCTGAATCCAGGCCATTTCCTCTTTATGATGCAAAAAGGCATGACAAAAACAGGAGAAAAATTACATGACCACCATTTTTGAAGCACTCAGGGAAAGTCATGAAATTCAGCGTGATCTCGCTGAAAAATTATTACAAACTTCCGGGGATACGGCAGAACGCCGTGAGTTGTTCAAGCAGCTTAAAAATGAACTCTTTGCCCATGAAACCGCAGAAGACCGCTATTTCTATATTCCATTGATGATGACTGATTCGGGATTGAATATTACCCGTCATGCCTTGGCAGAACATCATGAAATGGATGAGATGATTGAAGAGCTGACTGCAACCGAATTTAGTAATCCGGGCTGGATTGCGATTGCCAAAAGACTTTCAGAAAAAGTTCATCATCATTTAAAAGAAGAAGAACATGGCTTCTTTCAGCAGGCAGGTAAAATTCTTGGAGAAGAACAAAAGACCGCTTTAGCTGTGCAGTACAAGAATGAATACCAGCGTTATAAAGACATGAAAAAAGACATGCTGGTACAAAGTTAAGTTTTAAATTCAAAACTTAGAATATAAAAAAGATGGCTGAACAGCCATCTTTTTTTATTTATCTTCTAATTGGAATTCGATTTCAAAATTAGTATTGTCCCAATGAATTAACTTACCAATCCAATTGGTCTTCGCATTAAATCTTTTTGGATACTGGCTAGCATCATGCCCACTTAATATGTATTTAAAATCAGAAAAATTATTAAGCATTACAATAATGGGGCGAATAGGTAATTTAGAGGAATATGCTAAATCTAAATTTACTTTAAATTCATTACGTCCATGTCCAGACCATCGATCTATGCGATCTTTATAAATCTGTTTTCTTTCGATGGGATGTTTTGTTAGTAGGGGTGCATGGCCCCATAAGCTTACTATAAGTTCATTTTTCGAGTTTATAGCAGATACAGACCAGTTAGAATTCTTAAGTTCTGCATCAAATTTTTTAAATTCAGCGACAATTCCCATAATATTATCCTTTTATATTTCTAACTGAGTTTTTCTTTTCTAGCCTGACGTGCAGCACGCAATGTGACCCCGACAGAAGCCAGCATAATACAGGCCAAAGCAACCCATTGTAATACGCCGATACGTTCACCAAGCAGGATAAAACCGGTTAAGGCTGCCAGCGCAGGAGAAAGGCTGGACAGTGTGCCATAGCTCATCTTGTTCAGCTGTTTAAGTGCTTTCAGATCCAGCGCATAGGGAATCGCTGTTGCCAGAATTGCAATGGTAATGGCTTTGCCCCAATGCTGGGTATCGAGAACTGCTGCCGCATTGTGATATAGCCCGAATGGGAGTAAACACAGCGCAGAAATACTGATGGCAATGGTCAGGGCATGCATACCTATATTCTGCTGTACCACACGCTGACCAAAGAAAATATAGAAGGCCCAGCATAGACCAGCACCTAATGCAAAGGCAGCACCTAGCAGGTCAAACTGATGATTGGCAGCTTGTCCCCATGGCACCATCAATGCGATTCCTAAAATTGCCAGAATTACCCAGATATAATCACTGCGATTTTTAATCGATAACAGTGCCAGCCCTAGCGGTCCTACAAATTCCAGGCCAACTGCAATCCCTTGAGGCAGTCTGCCCAGTGACATATAAAACAGGATATTCATCAGGCCCAGTGCTGCACTGTAGCAGAGTAAATCTTTCCATTTGAGATAGGGGAGTCGCGAGATAATTTTCCAGGAACGGAACATCACACAGACAATAATGGCGGCAAAACATAGACGCAAAATGGTTACTGTCAGCGGGTCCAGTACAGTAAATAATTGCTTCGCGAAGGATGCACTGATCTGGTATGAAGTCATGGATAAAACCATGTACAACACAGCAAGGAGTTGGGCGTTTGGCATGGGAGTTTGATATGCCAGGCAGGCACAGATTTCAGGTCAGGGAGAAAGGCAGATTATAGCAAACTGGTTAATTTTTGATGAGTAGGCGGAGAGAATATTTTGTGAACAGTTGCCTTAAATTTAAAGCAAATGAATTTAAGTTTTTAAGCTCCATAAATGACCAGAAAATTTTAAATTCAAAGTGTAAAAATCACTGCGCAAAACTTTGAATTTAAAAATTCCTACAGTACAAAATAATTAATGATTTAAATATTTTTATTTTTGCGCTTTTGCATGGTCACCGTACAGCCAATTGAAGCGCTAATGATTGTGCCTAGTGCCAGCCATTGGTTCCACAATAAAGTCTCACCCAAAAAGATAAAACCGGAAAATGCTGCAATTGCAGGTTCCAGACTCATCAAGGTTCCAAAACTCAAAGCGGTTAAATTTCTAAGTGCAATCATTTCTAGGGTAAAGGGCAGTGCACTGGCCAATATTGCCAGAGCTAAAAAGTACATCAGGCTGATCGGTTCGAAAGTATGAGCTGGCATTCCTGCAAAGAGTGCAATTGGCATCAGTACCAGCATACCGACAAACATGCCTAAGCACACGGTATGGTTGCCGGAAACCCCGGAAGGCTTCTGTCCCGCGACGATATACAGTGCCCAGCAGGCACCTGCACTCAAGGCAAATAGAATACCAATCGGATCAAGCGGCTGTGCGGCCTGATCAAAGGGAAACAGCAGCACCAGCCCTAGAATTGCCAGTCCGACCCAGATAAAATCAAACTTCTGCCGGGCATGAAAAAGCGCCACACTGAGTGGCCCAATAAATTCAAAAGAAACTGCAATACCAAGTGGCAGGCGATCAATCGCCAGATAGAACAGCATATTCATGCCAGCCAGCGCTAAGCCATAACTGATAATCGCTGACCATTTCACCTGACGGAAATTGATTTGCCAGATTTTAAAAATCAACGCCAACACGGCTGCACCTAAGAGTAGGCGCATGGCTGAAACTGTCAGAATCGGGAACTGGCCAAACAGATATTTGGCAAAGGAACCACTGCTTTGCATGCTGATCATGGCGATCAGCAAAATCAGTGGCGCTTGCACCATCGGTGCAATTTTAAAATCTGGCATGACTAAATTTGGCTTCGAAGTAATCGAATACTGCGCACAGGAGCGGACTGTACTCAGGGAAAATAAATCCCTAAAAAATAAAAAAACCGCAGACCGAAGCCTGCGGTTTTTTCAGTAGTTGAATTAGAATAATACGCGTACGCGAATCGTGCCTTCAACTTCGTGTAGCGTATCAAGTGCTTCTTTAGATGCAGTCGCATCTACATCCATCACGAGGTAACCGACATCGCCTTTAGTCATCAGTGACTGACCAGAGATGTTGATGCCGTGTTCAGCAAACAGATTGTTAATCTTAGACAGAACACCCGGGATGTTTTTGTGGATGTGAAGCAGACGGTGTTTGCCTTCAGTCAATGGAAGCGCAATTTCTGGGAAGTTCACCGCAGAAAGTGTCATACCTTTGTCAGAATAGGCCACGAATTTTTCAGCAACTTCCAGACCGATATTCGCCTGAGCTTCCATGGTAGAACCGCCCACGTGTGGAGTCAGAATTACGTTTGGAATGTTACGCAGTGGAGAAACGAATTCTTCACCGTTCGCTTTCGGCTCTTTCGGGAATACGTCAACCGCGGCACCTGCAAGGTGACCTGATTTCAGTGCATCCGCCAGGTCTTCGATCACAACACACGTACCACGTGCCGCGTTAATGAAGATAGAACCTTCTTTCATTTGCGCGAACTGGTCTTTGGTCATGAAGTTACGTGTAGACGGAACATCTGGCACGTGTAGAGATACCACGTCAGCATTTGCCAAAAGTTCACCTAATGAACCGACCTGACGTGCATTACCTAAAGGTAATTTAGTCACTGTATCGAAGTAGATGACTTTCATACCCATGCTTTCAGCAAGCACAGAAAGTTGTGAGCCGATTGAACCGTAACCTACGATACCTAAAGTCTTACCACGCGTTTCGAATGAACCTACAGCAGATTTGTTCCAGCCGCCTGCATGTGTATCTGTCGATTTTTCAGGTACACGGCGAAGAAGAAGAATTGCTTCAGCAAGTACAAGTTCAGCAACCGAACGAGTATTTGAATATGGTGCGTTGAATACCGGAATACCACGACGCATTGCTGCATCCAGATTTACCTGGTTGGTACCGATACAGAAACATCCTACCGCGATCAGTTTGTTCGCAGCTTCAAACACTTCTTCAGTGAGCTGAGTACGGGAACGGATACCAATGAAGTGCGCATCTTTGATCGCTTCTTTCAGTGCTTCACCCTCAAGCGCCGTTTTGCGATAGTCGATGTTGGTATATCCAGCTGCATTCAATGTGTCGATTGCGTTCTGGTGAACGCCTTCTAGCAATAGAAAACGGATTTTATCTTTAGGTAGAGATAGATGTTGGCTCATTACGGCTCCGCTACAAAGGCCAAATTTAGTCGCGGTATAATAGCATAGGAAAGTACCTGATTTACATTTCCTTCGTGACGTGAATATCAGGTATTTTTGCAAGTGATATTGGTGGAAATGATGATTCTGGTTGAATTAAACTATCATTTTCAAAGGTATATTAGCTAAATTGTCATTTTTTCAGGGAATCGCCTAAAAATAGCTTATAATATTGCGCCATGCTTTTAAAGTAGCCCGTTTTGATGCTTTAATGGTCATGTATCGTCTGAATTTCATACAGGCCTTGATGCCTGAAAAATATGCAAATAAACAGACGACCTCTCTCTTGTTTACTTCATGCTAGGTCTGCAAACGATGAATGCTCCAGTCGCTTTAACCCCTGAGTTATTGACCCAATTGACTGCAATTGTGGGTGAAAACCGTATTAAAACCGATACGGACAGCCTCCAGAATTGGGGTCGCGATCATACTAAGCACTTTGATCCAAACCCGTCAGTCATCGTTTTCCCATCAACCACTGAGCAGGTTCAAGACATCGTAAAATTGGCGAACCAATTTAATGTTGCAGTGACACCGTCAGGTGGTCGTACTGGTCTTTCTGCAGGTGCAGTGGCTGCCAATGGCGAGATCGTAGTCAGCATGGACAAGATGAACCAGATTCTGGAATTCTTCCCGGCAGACCGTATGGTACGCGTGCAGGCAGGTGTCGTGACTGAACAGTTGCAAAACTATGCTGAAGAACAGGGGATGTACTACCCGGTAGATTTTGCGTCTGCGGGTTCATCGCAAATTGGCGGTAACATCGGGACCAATGCTGGCGGCATTAAAGTGATCAAATATGGCATGACCCGTAATTGGGTACTTGGCCTGACTGTCGTGACAGGTAAAGGGGATATCCTGCGCTTGAACAAAGGCATGATCAAGAACGCGACCGGTTATGCGCTACAACACTTATTCATCGGTGGTGAAGGTACGCTGGGTCTGGTGACTGAAGCAGAAATTAAATTAGAACGTCAACCACAAGATCTGCAAGTGATGGTACTGGGTGTGCCTGACTTTGAAGCAGTGATGCCAGTGCTCCACGCTTTCCAGGCAAAAATTGATTTAACAGCGTTCGAGTTCTTTGGTGAACTGGCAATGCAAAAAGTCCTGGCCAATGGACATGTACAGCGCCCATTTGAAACTGAATGCCCATTCTATGTATTGCTTGAGTTTGAAGCGCCATTTGAGCCGATTATGGACAAGGCGATGGAAATCTTTGAACACTGTATGGAACAGGGTTGGGTGCTGGACGGTGTGATGAGCCAGAGCCTGGATCAGGTGGAAAGCTTGTGGCGTTTACGTGAAGACATCTCTGAGTCAATCGCGCCGTTTATTCCATACAAAAATGACATTTCAGTTCTGATCACGCACGTTCCTGCATTTATTAAGGAAATTGATGCGATTGTTTCTGAGAACTATCCTGACTTTGAGATCTGCTGGTTCGGTCATATCGGTGACGGTAACTTACATCTAAACATCTTAAAACCTGCTGATTTGTCTAAAGATGAATTCTTTGCCAAATGTCAGGTCGTAAACAAGTACGTATTTGATACTGTGAAAAAATATGACGGTTCAATTTCTGCGGAACATGGTGTAGGTATGACCAAAAAGCCGTATCTTGAATATTCACGTTCAGCTGAAGAAATCGAATATATGAAAGCCCTGAAAAAAGTGTTCGATCCGAAAGGCATCATGAACCCGGGTAAATTATTCGATCTTTAATCTGGTCAAATTTACAAAAGCGCATCGAAAGGTGCGCTTTTTTTATTGTTGTGTAATCGTACTTACATTGTCTCAATAGTCGGCAAAAAGAAAGCCCGGCATCATAGTTTTTGATAATAAAGACAACAATGGAAACAAGACCATGCTACGAATAATTTTATTGGCAACTTTGACTTTGGGTGTGGCTGTAACAGGTGGTTGTGCAACGACGCAGGATACAATTTTTAAATTACAGTCACCAGATACCCCACTAGAGCAGGTTTTAAAATTGCGCCCTGAACTGCGTGAGAACCTTGCAACAGTGGAACTACGTCAATTCTTTAATAATGTAGAGTCACCTACTGCAGGTCAGGTGAAAGTGACAGAAACTGGGCTGAAAGATGATTCGGTAAAAGCCATTCAAACCATTTATCACTTTAAGTTAGATGGTCGTCAGTGGGAGCTGGTCAATACCCAGAAAGCTTATCAATGCTTGCGGGGAAGTGATAAGAAAAAATTCCAGCAAGAGCCGTGTCCATAATATTGTTTGCTCTTTAAACAGGTTTTAGTTAAAAGCGTATTTTAAGGATGCGCTTTTTTTCTTTTTTTAAAGAATGGCTTAATTTATTTTAAATTTACAAATACGCAACTTATAGAAGTTATTAAATAGTTATATTTGGATAGACTTAACCCAAAAAGCTTTAAACAATAAACTCTGCTACACTTCGCTCAATTTTTTAAATTCAGCTCTTTTAAAATTCTAAAAAGAGTAAATGAGCCTTAACTCTTCCATGCAAAATATTCAAACGACAAAACTCACCCGTGCCACCATTATGTTCCCATTGGCGCTGGTACTGTTTGAGTTCTCTG
This sequence comes from Acinetobacter sp. LCT-H3, assembly GCF_001866125.1. Taxonomy (NCBI): domain Bacteria; kingdom Pseudomonadati; phylum Pseudomonadota; class Gammaproteobacteria; order Moraxellales; family Moraxellaceae; genus Acinetobacter; species Acinetobacter sp. LCT-H3. The sequence goes on from NZ_MODX01000001.1 coordinate 171,606, forward strand.
TCTATATCGGCAATGACCTGGTACAACCCGCCATGCTCGCTATTACCAAAGAGTTTGGTGTGAGCAGTACCTGGGCGCCGTCGTCCATGTCTTTTTATTTATTGGGTGGGTCATTTATTGCGGCTGTGCTTGGGCCCTTATCAGATCGACTCGGTCGTAAAACCGTATTACTCGGTGGTGTAGCTTTCTTTGTTATAACTTGTCTGGCAATTCTGTTTGCTCCGAATATTGAAAGCTTTATTGCACTGCGCTTTTTACAAGGCTTCGGCCTATCTGTGATCGGTGCAGTAGGTTATGCCGCAATTCAAGAAACCTTTGAAGAACGTGATGCCATTAAAGTTATGGCACTCATGGCAAATGTGTCTTTGCTCGCGCCATTGTTGGGGCCTGTGCTCGGTGCCTTTATGATTGAGCATGTATCCTGGCATTGGGGTTTTATCGGGATTGCCTTCTTGGCTTTTTTGAGCTGGTTTGGTCTTAAAGCCAAAATGCCTGACCCTCAAATCAGTCGGGTTAAACAGCCGCTGAGTTATGTCTGGGATGACTTCAAAGAAGTACTAAAGAATAAGCGCTTTGTGACACTAACCATGTCATTGCCCACCATCTGCATGCCGTTAATGCTGTGGATTGCATTGTCCCCAGTCATGCTGGTGGAACATTTGGGTCTAACCAGTATGCAGTACGGTTTGGCCCAGATTCCAGTCTTGGGCGGCCTGATTGCAGGTAATCTGGTCCTGCTGAAAATCATCGACAAAATGCCATTAGGTCACACCGTCATGCGTGCCGTCCCGCTGATGTTTATTGGGACATTGGTCATCGTCGCGGGGCTGTTTATTCCAGACTATTTTGTACACTGCCTGATTCTTGGCATGACTCTAATCAGTTTCGGTGAAGGCTTGAGTTTTTCGGTTATTTACCGTTTTGCTTTGATGTCTTCTGAAGTGTCTAAGGGCACCGTAGCGGCTGCATTATCTGTACTGATGATGCTGAGCTTCTTCGCTGTGATTGAGCTGGTTCGGGTGATTTATGAAGCTTATGCTATTTGGGGTTATAGTATTTCTTGTACTGTGCTGATTGCACTGTGGTTTGGCATTCCAAGAGTATGTTTAAAGACACTGATGGCAGAAAGAAAGGAAAGAGGGGAGTTTTGATATTATTTTCTTAATAACCTCACCTTAACCCTCTCCTGAGAGGAGAGGGAACATTCATTATAAATTTAATAGTTTTTGGAATTCAGAATAGAAAGTGAAAAAATATAAGAAGTCCTCTCTCCCTATGGGAGAGAGTTAGAGAGAGGGAAATATTAATAAAATAATCTTCCCGTTGCGCTGCAGTACTGCTCATCTCCTAAAAGGAGAGGGAATATCCATTATCTATTTGATAATGATTGCAATCCCAAAATTAAGCTTCAGCCGGCTGCTCCAGCTTTTTCAATTTCATATCAAAGATAAATGGCCCAAATGGCAGAATTGAAGCGATCAGGCCCATAATAAACATACTGAGTGACCATTTCTGTTTTTCACATACCGCAAACAGCACTACCAGAAAAAGAATAAATAACACGCCATGCCCCATGCCGACATATTTCACCAAAACAGGATTGTCCATCATGTACTTCACCGGCATGGCAATAAATAACAACAGCAGGAAAGAAATACCTTCAATCAGGCCAATAAGGCGTAGGGTTTTGATGTTCATAAGCAAGTCAGAATATTTGGAAACTCTACGAGTGTAGCCGATATAAGTATCAGAATAAATAGGCTTTATAACTATAAGTAATTGTATTTAAAATAAATAATTCAGAGTTGTATGGTTGGTTTTAGCTATATTTTTATATTGGTAAAATGATCTGTATGATTTATAAGATATAAAAAAGCACCTCCGGGAAGGTGCTTTGCTGTAGTCAATGAATTAGATCACGCCACAGGCAATACGGTCACCACCACCGCCAAGTGGTTTAGGTGAATCAGAGTAGTTATCACCACCGGCATGAACCATGATGGCACGGCCTTGAACATCAGCCAGCTTTAAGCGTGGTGCAACCACAGTCACTTTTGCAGTACCATCAGCAGCTACTTTCAGCGCTGGCAAGTCACCGAGATGACCACTCATTGGCGTACCGTGATTCGGTGACTGATTGGTATTCAGGTGACCGCCCGCAGCAATTGCAGCGCCGACTTTACCGTCTTTTTCAGCAGGTGCACATGAACCATTTTCATGGATATGGAAACCACGTTCACCCGCAGGCAAGTTGCTTAAATTGGTACGAATCACCAGACCCGCCGGACTATCAGCCAGATAAACCATACCAATCGACTGACCCACACCTTGTGGAGATACAGCATTTACCGTAACCGCTTTCATATTGTCGATACTTGGTTGAGTCGAAGAGGTTGCACAACCAGTGAACAGGGCCGCACTGATGATACCCAGTGCAGATAACTTGAACATTGATGACTTAAACAATGCAGACATGATATGGCATCCCATACTTATTTTGATTTTGTGTCCTCATTGAAACAGAGAATTTATGACAATTCTATATGGATTAAGCACTTAAATGTTTTAGCTTTGTAATGCGATATAAGCGCTGCCAACACCACTTAAAGTGACGATGTTGGTGGATCTTTCTTTTCTTCTTCCAGATCATAGGCCAGCGTGGCTTTCGGCATCATCAGCGGTTCATTCTGGCCATTTTCATGCAGCCATTCACGCCAGATTGCCAGTAGTACAGCCAGAATCACTGGACCGATAAATACCCCAATCAGACCGAAGCTGGCAATACCACCAAGTACACCAAACATGATCAGCAGGAATGGAATCTGGGTCGCGCCGGAAATGACCAATGGACGAATCACGTTATCGGCCGTGCTGACGATACAGACGCCCCATGCCATCACGCCAATCGCTTCGATGGTTTGGCCTTGTGAAAATAGCCAGAGGGATACTGCACCATACGCCATAGGTGGGCCAAACGGAATCAGGGCAAAAATAAAAGTAATAATGGTCAGAACCATCGGGTTTGGCACACCTGCGACGAAGTAACTCACACCCGCAAGGAGGGCCTGTGCAATTGCAGTCAGTCCGACACCATAGACCACGGCACGCGTGGTATCAGAAATGGTATCCAGATAATGATGCACACGTGGGCCAATCACTTTTTCTAAGGCTTTGCTGACCTGTTTCAGAATGATTTCGCCATCACGGTAGAAAAAGAATAAAGACAGCATCGCAAAACCTAATTTAATCAGGTTTTTGCTGATTTCATTAAATACCACTTTACCGTAGTTCAGGTGCCCCTGAATCCAGATAGAAATATTCTGGACAATGCTGTTCGGGTCGTTATTGATATCACGCAAGGTACGGGAAATTTCCTTACCTACGAGGGGCAGATTACGAATAAAGTCTGGAACATTGAGATGACCAGAAAAGACCTGTTTCTGTAATTCGTAATACAGGCTACGACCTTCATGTTGCAGCAGGAAGATGGCAAATGTTAATGGAATACCAACCACCAGCGTTACCATAATCATCATGATAATCGCACTCAGGTTCGGTCTTGAACCGACAGAGCGTTTGATAGACTGATACAGAGGCCAAGTCATATAGGCAATAATGGCTGCCCAAACTACAGGTACAATAAAGTATTTGAGTACATTAAAACTCAAATAAAGTAGGATAAAAAATAATCCAAACAATAAAACTTTTTGTAATGTAGGCGCGTATTGTTGCACTGAATTCAATGACTCATTCCTTAGGTCTGTCAGGCATATTAACTGAAAAAAAGCCGGGCGCAAATGTACACTGACAAAGTTATACGGATTCTTTTATCAAAAAAAAGATATCGTACGCTGTGAGTTTAGAACCACTGGGCTGGATCATCGATAATGGTATTTAATACAGGTTGCCATTGTGCCTGCATTTCCCGGTACATTTTTTGCGGTTTATCGAAAATCGACAGTCCTTCCATCGCCAGACGTCCATATGGTGCACGTTCAGAAATCCATGCCACTGGCTGCTGTTCAATCCGGTCAAAGAACTGCTGAATTTCCTGATTCGATGCTGCATTCGGCCTGTTACGATTTGCCAGAAGCAGGATCTGGACTTTACCTTTACGAATCCGCTTGATCTCCTGAAGATGTTTAAGAAAACGGCGGGTCGAATCGATATCAAAAAATGAAGGCTGTAAAGGAATGATAATGGCATGTGCTTCACTGACCAGTTGTTCCGCATGCTCACCATTTAAAGCGCCTGGCGCATCAATGATCAGGTATTCGATTTTCTTGGGTGCATCGCCAATAGATTTAGGACTACGCCAGTCCAGACTCTGAATTGGTGCAGCATTTTCAGGGCGATGTTTTAGCCATTGCAGTGCAGATTTCTGGTTGTCGGCATCAGCAAGCGCAACCTTGTAACCTTTTTGGGCCAGTGCTGATGCTAGGCTGATGGCAGTCATTGTCTTGCCACAACCACCTTTCTGATTTGCAACTAAAATTGTTTTCATGAGTCGGGGTGATTTATTTATGTACATTGCTAGCATATCATTCTTTTCTGATCGGCAGATGGCGGAAAACCTCGACTTCAGTCGAATCTAACCATAACTTAAGTGAAAATTAAGGAAGATTGAATGTCCATATGGATGGCAATGTTAATAGGAGCGTGTATCGGGATTGTGCTGACCACACTAATTCTGGGGCAAAGCCGTAATGGCCGCATCAAGGCAGAATATGAACACTACATTGCCGAGCTGGAACTAGAACATCAGCAGGCCCTGACCGCGGCCCAGAAGCGTAGTGTGAATACCAGCCGTGCTGTACTCAAGGGGAAAATGGCCGAACAGTTGGCACCGATTATGCCTGAATTTCAATATTTACCCAGTGATGCAAAGTTCTTGGGTGATCCGGTAGATTATGTAGTTTTTGATGGTTATACCGACTTCCGTGATGGTGATGGTCTGGCTGAAGATATTGAAGTGGTGCTGATCGATATCAAGAGTGGTGGCGCACGGCTGAGCAAAGGGCAACAGGCAATTGCCCGGGCAATTCAGGAAGGACGGGTACGCTTTGAAACCATCCGTATCGATTTTGAAGAATTCGAGGATTAGGAAAAGATCATATGGATAAATTACTGATCACCGCAGCACTATTCGCATTTGGGATCTGGGTCTGGTCAGAGTATTTTCGCGCCATCCCTCATCTGGAAGAAAGCGGCGTCCTTAAGAATTTTAAGGTAGAAGCGGTGCAGCCTGTTTCAGCAACGTATACAGTGCTGGATAAATCGTTTATCAAACCAAACCGTCGGGTCTTGCATCAGGCCAGTCCCTTTGTGGGTACTTTTAATGATCTGGCCTATGTCAGCAATATTGATGTCTTGCTGGCGACTCAGCCTTTGCCCACTATGCAGGCCAGACTGCAGCTCGATCAGCCAAAACGCTGCTTCCAGATTGAAGGTGCGGTCACTACAGCGGAGCAAGAAGCCATTAAAACCCATGTACAGCATTTTAGCCTGATTGCCGCCAATGAAAATATTGCCAATCAGATTCGCCGTCTGAAATCAGGACAGCAGGTTCATCTTCAGGGTGACATTGTCACTGTACAGTCGGGTACTACAGGTCAGGCTTTTCAGGCAGGAATCGGGTCGAAACATCGCGCCCAATGTCAGTTGCTTAAAGTGCATGCTATTCAGGTGAATTGATTTTATTTAATGCATCAAACAGGCTTACGTGCCCGGGCCAGCAACATACGCTGTCCAATACTTGGAATACCAGCGGCATCGACATATTTTACTTCATCCAGTTCAAAACCAGCTTCAAGTAAAGCAGTTTCAATATCCCGATCAAGATGGCAGCCATCCGCGACTTTCTTCTGAATCGGAGTCAATAAATACTGTAAACGCTGCACGTTCAGATTCTGCCGATTCAGTACATGTTCTACTACATGCAAAGTTCCACCTGGCATCAGTACCCGGTAAATCTCCTTTAGGCTTTGATGCAGATCAGGAATACTGCAGAGAGTCCAGGTTGAAACTACATTTTCCAGCTGATCACGATCAAAAGGTAATACTTCAGCACTGGCAAGAATGTGCTCAACCACAAAAGGCGCTACCTGAATCCGCTCTTGGCCTAATTTAAAAATTTCGAGATTAGGCTCTAAGGCATAGACAGTATCTACGCCTTGATAGAAGGGCAGATTCAGCCCGGTACCGAAACCGATTTCCAGAACTTCACCAGAAACCCCAAGTAACAGTTCACGGCGCAGATCCATGAGTGATGCGGTTTGCATGACCTGATTTAGCAGGTGCGGGAAAATATGTTTTTGATAAAGTTTATACAGCATGATTTTAGGTTCAATTTATTGCTGGATTGCGCTTAGCTTAACCGAAAATTCCTTGGTAAATATAATTTTTAGTACGACTCATTCATAGCACATTGTTACCAATTTCAACTATTTCCTTCATAAGTTCGCGCTAAGATATTTGGTAAACAGATGAACTGAGATGGTTGGGATAAAAGCAAGATGAGGTTGAAAAGCATGAAGCATATTGCCCTGTGTCTGGGTCTGATGCTACCGGTGCTGTCACAGGCATCCGTAGAACATAATATTGCCAAAGGCTTGCCACCCGTGGCAAAAGGCCAGTCAATTTCGGTATTGCAGCCGTTTAAAGGTGATTTCCGGATTTTGGGTTCAAAAATTTATAATAATGATCCACAAGCCAAGTTTTCTCCGATTGATTATGCAGTAAGTTGGGGACTATTCGCTGAACCGGAAATTGCCCGGCATATCACGGTAAACCAGTATGACCGCTATCTGAACTGGAAAATGGATCGTATTCCAGTGCCTAAAGCACAGGCCATGCAGATGGTATCCAATATGCATATCATTCCTGCCAATCCGCAGATTGCCAAAGCCATTAAACAGGTCAAACGTGGTGATCTGGTCCGCTTGAAAGGCGAGCTGGTTGAAGTGCGAGATAAAGATCTGGTGTGGACCTCATCATTGACTCCGACTGATACAGGTGATGGTGCATGTGAAGTGTTTCGTGTCAATTCAATTCAGTGGATTGAAAAGGTGCAACGTAGCTAGTGATAAAAGTTCATTCATGGCAATTTATAGGAAAAGAAAACCGCTCAAAGGAGCGGTTTTTTTATAGCTTGATTGAGCATTTATTTAGCAGCTAGCGCTTCGCCTTCAAACTGAATGCCATCCCAGCCATTGATCATGAACTGACGGATATTCTGGTGGTCGGTCGCTTCAGGCGTTGCCAGTACTGCGGCATAGTGTTCAGCAAACAGACTTAAGGTTTGCGCCTGATCCAGACCATTCAATTTAGCAAAAGAGAATACTTTTGCACTACCCTGGTTTTCAGTAGCAGCATTGGCTTGTTGACCATTTTTAAAAGCTGTTGGTGTGTGCTGATAGCGTGCATCAATGAATGCAATTACATCAGCAAATTTTGCTTCGCCAGCAGCCAATTGAGCCAGTAATTCCTGAGCCATGGGGTTTCCCTCTAGAACTTAAATAAATATGAATGGTGTCGAATATACCAATTTTTTGGCAAAGATCCATGTTCATTGTGCAATTTTAGGTGCATGATGTTATTCATTATTCTCGCCCAATATAAGGGCTGATGACGTATTCAGGATTGAAGGATAACGGAGAGGACATGAACTGGCTTTTGGTGGCAATGGGCGGCGCAATCGGGGCGACACTGCGTTATACAACAGGCATGCTGATTTTCAAGCCGCAGATGTTATTTCCCTGGCCGACCTGGTGGATCAATATTATCGGTTGTTTATGTGCGGGGATCTTCTTTGCATTTAGCCAGAAATACAGCTTTCTACAGAATGAAGCACGGCTGCTATTCATGGTGGGGGTCTTAGGCGGTTTTACTACTTTTTCCAGTTTTGGTCTGGAAACTTTTCAGCTACTTAAACAGGGGGCGCTAACAATTGCTGTCAGTTATGTCGTATCCAGTGTGATTGTCGGTGTACTGCTACTGGGAATTGGTTTCTATCTGACTCAGCTGGCTTTAGCGCAGGCATAAAAAAGTCAGGAAACTAGGGAGATTTCCTGACAATAGAGGATTTAGAAATAAGACATTTAAGTTTTAACTGCGTTTAAAGCGTGCAAAACGTTTATTGAAGCTTGCTACGCGGCCTTCATTACTGGTTTGACGCTGCTCACCGGTATAGAAGGGATGAGACGCACTTGAAATGTCGAGAGTGACATAAGGGTAAGTTTTGCCCTCGTATTCACGGGTCTGGCTGGAATTCATGGTGCTGCCAATAACGAAATAAACATCGGCATTGGTGTCATGAAATAGTACTTCACGATACTCTGGATGGATATCTGGACGCATATTTTTACCTTGCTTGAACAACAATGATTAGATTTAATGTTATGTTATAATATAACAATATTGTTTTCAATATAAGCCCGGTAACGATGTGTATCCTGGTGTAACTCTTGTTAAAGCTTAGGCACGTTTCGGTACCAGCTCCTCAAATACATCACTGAGATCATCTTTAACTTTCAAATGAATCAAATTCCAGTATTGTCCTGAAATGGTCCGGTTTACCATCAAGGTATCGGGAGAAGGTTTAAATACGTCCCAATATTTCAAGGATGGCTTGATCAGCTCTACCCCGTCATGGTGCGCCGAGTTTTCCTCAAAATCATAATAGCCATTTAGTGGGCGTAACAGTACTTCCAGCCATTGTTCATACAGTTCCTGAGGGAATTTTCCAAGTTCTGTAAGTGACTTAAGCGAGTCTAGCTGTTGCTCGATCATCGGAATATTCTGTTCCCGAGCTGCATGTACTAACTCTCTAAAATGACCAATCACTTCAGTAGATAAAGTTTTTACACCACCGAAATCGTAAATAATCACTGTGCCATCTTCACGGAAGGCGAAGTTACCCGGATGCGGGTCACAGTGGAAACGACGCAGATAGAAAATTTCCTGGCCAATGGCACGGAACAGGCGACGGCCCAGATCATTACGGATTTCTACAGGCCAAGTGCTGGCAGTTTCAATACTTTCACCATGTTCCAGACTTAAAGTCAGAATATGCCGTGACGAATAATCCGGATAGACTTGTGGAATCACAATTTTGCTATCCAGTGTTTCGTGGAAAGCACGAGCAACCTCTAAATTTTGGGCTTCGATTTCATAGTTCAGCTCATCGTCCAGACTGTGCTGAATTTCCTTAAACAGCTGATCTTGCAGTTTACGGTCAATTTTCAATACCCCCATCAGACGTAACGCCAGACGGACCTGTTTTAGGTCGCTTTCACAAGCTTCTTCCACACCCGGATATTGCACTTTCACCACGACTTGCTGACCATTCGGCAAGGTGGCTTTATGCACCTGACCAATTGAGGCAGCAGCAAAAGGTTTAGGTTCAAAATCCTGGAAGATCTGTTCCAGCGGTTTGCCAAGCTCTTTTTCAACCTGTGCTTTAATCACGTTAAACGGCATGGCTGGTGCCTGACGTTGCAGTTTGGAAATAGCACGTGCGACTTCAGGCGGAAAAATATCTTTATATTGAGAAGCGATCTGACCGACTTTCATCACTGCGCCCTTCATTTCTCCAAGGGTATCGGCAATCTGTACACCAATATCCTGAAAAAGTTTGCTGCGCGCTGCATTTTTCTGCTCTTCGTCGGCAGTTAAATTTTTAATAGAATTTGATAATGTTTTGCTGGCGATACTTGCTGTCATACCGGCAAGTTTCATAAAGCGACGACCGGGTGTGCTAGCCGTTTTTGCCATGCGGAATTCCTCAAAATCATCTTTTTAATGCTGTCTTTGATCATAGGCGACAAAGGCGTAAATGCCTATAACTAATTGTAGAGGTTGTGTTGCTAGCCCAATCTCATACTTCACAATTTCTTCAATAATCTTCCAAAAACTGTGCCAATACTACTTTGATTCATTATTTAGAGTGATTGGGTTCACCATTAATTCTGAGTTTTTATGCATTGATGAGATTAGAATAGTCAGCATGATTTAAGCTAAGACTATTCCATGAAAGTTTATCGTTATTTTACCGGCAAGGATGATGTGCATTTTTGTGCCCGTGTCACCAAGGCATTAAATGAAGGCTATGAGCTGTATGGTTCACCAACCATGACTTTTAATGGAACGGAAGTGATTGTGGGCCAGGTCGTCATTAAAGAAGTAGCAGATGAGTCTGAGATTCCACAGGGTTTAAAAGCAGCTTTAGAGGCGAACTAGAGTTCTGCATGATCATGCCCTCAATGTTTCATTCGCATTTTTATCTTATTGTGTAGGTGGTTTTTACTTTCACAGCGGCAAAAGTAATAAAACCCCTTTATTACTGATGCTATATTCTGGGCCACGCTTTAAGCACTGCTTTAAAGCGTGGCGCAAGATGACTGATCAACGGCGACATCCATGTCGTTGGAGAGTTAATTAAATATAGGATTGAAAATTCATCCTTTTTAATTCTTTTAAGCCTGCTGAATTAAACGTTTATTGTTGCCATAAAGGCGCATCAGCAGTAGCACACAGGCCACACTCAGGCCGACAATCAGCCCCACCCAGACACCGGCCGCACTCATATCCGTAAATCTGGACAGATAGACACCGACCGGGAAGGCAATCACCCAATAGGCAATCATGGTGATCCACATCGGGCCTTTGGTATCTTGCATACCACGTAAGCAACCTGCCGCACTGATCTGCCAAGCATCCATCAGCTGATAGGCAATTGCAAATAGTACCAGATACACTGCGATCTGGGAGACCTGCATTTCTGAGGTGTAGAGCGCCACAATCTCATGCTTAAAGAACCACAGCAGCAGCATGGTTAATACGGCAAGTACAGTAGCAGTGGCTAAACCCAGCCATTGCACCTGACGCATCGCGACCCAGTTTTTCTCGCCATAATAGGTTCCAACACGGATCGTCAAAGCAATCGCTAAAGACATTGGAATCATAAATAGCTGCGATGTAATCGAGATCGCAATTTGATGTGCCGCGACAATGGTTTCACCGAGTGGACTAAGGACAATCGCTGCCGTACTGAAAATGCTCACTTCAAAGAAAATTGCCAGACCAATCGGTAAGCCTAACTTGAGAATACGCTTGAGCCAGTAAGTATTAATTTTTTCCCAGTGAGTGAAGGGTTGGGTTGCCTGATAGGACTTATTTTTTAAAATATAAATCGCAAGCGTAATCAGCATCAACCATTGCAGAATCGCTGTAGCAAAACCACAACCAGCGCTGCCCAATGCAGGAATTGGACCGAAACCATACATAAAAATAAAGTTGAGTGGTATTAATGCCAGCAGGGCCAATAGACTGATTACAGTGACTGGGCGTGGATAACCGATTGCCTCGGAATAGCCACGCAGTGCTGCATACATAGTCACGGCTGGCATACCAAAACCAATGGCATGCAGGAACAGGCCAGCCTTAGGCTGCAGGCTTTCCGGCACACCCAGCAAAGGTAGGGTAAGAGGTAAAATCTGCAAAACTAGCCCTGCGATCACCCCGAGGACTAAAGCCACCCAAAGGGATTGACGGGCAATCGTTGAAATTTTCTCGGGAGTGCGAGCACCGTAAGCTTCAGCCACTAAAGGAGTAGTAGCAATCATGATGCCACTAAATAATAACATCACCGGAATCCATAACCCGACCCCGACTGCAATGGCTGCCAGATCAGTTGCAGACAGATGCCCTGCCATAATGGTATCAATCAGACCAAGACCAGCTTGGGAAAACTGGGTGATCAAAATGGGCAACATTAAGGTGAACAGTCGTTTTAATTCAAAGCTTAGGGTTGTGGCTGACGAAACATTCGACACAAAAAATACTCATCTTTCATCATGTGCTTAGATAGAAGGTTTAGCGTTGTAAAGTGAGAAGCACACCAATAAAAATCACCACGCCACCCAGAAGACGTTGCCAGTTGAGTTGTATTTTTTCACTGTCGAACCAGCCAAAATGATCAATGATCATGGAAGAGACCAGCTGTCCAAAAATCACCAATGCAGACAAAGTCAGTAGCCCAAGCTTAGGTGCACTATAGATGCTCATGCTAATTGCATAGACACCGATGACACCGCCCAGCCATAAATACCAGGGCAATTGCGTAAATGTACTGAGGCTCGGTTTATCCACCTGTTGAAAAAATACCAACACAGCAAGCAATATTGTACCAATCAGAAAGGAGAAAAGGGCAGCTTGTAAGGGAGAATATAAATATTCCCGTAGCTGGGTATTGATACCGGTCTGAAAACTTAAGCCAATACCAATTGCCATTGCCAAAGGGATAAACAGCAGGATCTCGGAAGATATTTTCATTCTCAGGGTCTTGTTTTTGTTAAGTTAAACTGAGTCTACTGTAAAGCGGATGAGAATTCATAAGCAGGGTACTTTTGTCATGCTAAAATACAACAAAATTCATCTGATGTTCTGAGCACTGTCCTTGACTGATTTAAATCCTGCCGCTATTCCCTTGTCCCTGTATATTCATATGCCATGGTGTATGCGTAAATGTCCATATTGTGATTTTAATTCGCATGCGGTACCAGATGGCAAACTGTCTCTAGATCTCGAGCAGGAATATTTGCATGCCTTGGTTGAGGACTTTAAGACCCAGCTTGACTTTGCTCAGGGACGTCAGATTCATAGTGTATTTATTGGTGGGGGTACACCATCCCTGATTTCTGCTCAAGGTTATCAGTGGTTATTTAATCAATTAAAAGCACTGCTTCCTTTTGAAGAAGGCTGTGAAATCACCTTGGAAGCCAATCCAGGTACAGTAGAGCATGATCCATTTGCCGGTTACTTGGCAGCGGGTATTAACCGTCTTTCCATCGGTGTACAAAGCTTTAATACTGAGCATTTGAAAAAGCTGGGGCGTATTCATAGCAATGAAGATGCGATCTCGGCAATTGCGCATGCGAAAGAGGCAGGTTTTGAGCGTATTAATGTTGATCTGATGCATGGATTACCAGAACAGACTTTAGAGCAGGCTTTAAATGACTTGAAATTAGCTGTGGAAAATGGAGCGACTCATATTTCCTGGTATCAGCTCACTATTGAACCCAATACGGTATTTTTCCGTACGCAGCCTATTTTACCTGTGGATGAGGTCTTGGAAGAGATTCAGGAACAGGGTGAGGCTTATTTAAAGGCTCAGGGCTTTATTAATTATGAAGTCTCGGCTTGGCGTAAAGAGTTACCGTCAGCACATAACCTGAATTACTGGCAGTTTGGTGATTATTTATCAATTGGGGCAGGGGCACATGGGAAAGTCACCCAAGCTGATGGGGTCTATCGTTTCCAGAAAACCCGTTTGCCGAAAGATTATTTATCGAAGGTGCCAGCAGAACATTTGCAGTTTAAACGGATTGAAGCTGAAGATATGCCGTTTGAATTTATGATGAATGCCTTGCGTTTAAATAATGGTGTAACAGCAAAGTTGTATGCAGAGCGTACTGGCCTTAGTCTGGATGGTCTGAATGCATTATTAACTTCACTGCGTCAACGTAAACTCATGGTTGAGGATTCAGAACGTCTGGCTTGTACTGAGCAGGGGCATGTATTTTTAAACTCAGTACTGGAAGAGTTTTTATAAGCCGGTGGATTTCTATTCAATAAAGTTTAATTCCATCTGCCTCTATTAATTTCTCAATAATTTTTTGATTATTCAAATATTAAGTCATTTGAATAACATAACAATATTGTGAGGGGCGGGTGAGTTCTTTATTAGATTTCTACAAAGTAGAATTAGACGATGCACGTTTTTTTATTTTTGATAGTAAAAGTGATCATCTGGTTTATGGTGACTTGGATTTTGAGGAATATCATTGGGACAAAGCAAAATTTAATAAAGTTCGTCCAGGTGATTTCTTTCTCTACCGTCGACCACAGAAAGCTTCAGAAATAAAAAACCAATTCTATATTTACGGTGCTGGCCGCATTGGTCAGATGATTGAAGTTCCGAATGCATCTAGGCCCGATAAAGTTCGTCAAAAGCCAGTCTATGCCACTATTGAACAAGGCATTGCCTTTGAAAATCCTATCCTACAATCCGATTTGGAAAATTTTCAGTGGAGCTTTAAGACCCGTGGCTCAACTTGGGAATATTTTTTCCAGTAATATGGTATGAATGAAATCCATGCTGATGATTTTTGGCGATTGCTGAATATTGGGGTGCAAGGTAATACTTATGAATTCAATGCATCCCAAACTCGTGTAGAGCAAGAAGTTGCTGATTATTTTGTTGAAGATAAGCGTGCCCATGTCAAAATCCGAGGCGTTGAACAAAGAGAATTTGCTTTAAAAGTAAAGCTCAATTATCAATATCAATGTGCAATTTCAGGGATCAAAACCAAAGATTTTCTAGTAGCTTCCCATATCATTCCTTGGTCAGAAAATTATGCTCAACGAACTAACCCACGGAATGGAATTTGTCTGTCTTCTCTGTTAGATAAAGCTTTTGATACTGGTTTTATGACTATTGATGAAAAGTTTAAAGTTTGTATTGCGAATAAAGCACTACACGACCAGTCCTTATACACCTATTTAAAACAGTATCAGGGGCAGAGATTACAGGTGCCAAAGAGCTATCAGCCCGATCAAAACTTTTTAGCTTGGCATCGGCAGCATGTATTTTTAGATAATCACAGTGCCGATATCAGTTTCAAGTTAGAGTAAGCAATAGATTAACCTTTGATATCATTTTGATTTTTTAAAAATAAAAAAGCCCGATGGATTACCTAAGGCTTTTTTTCTATTTCGACTTTTCCTTCAAGTCATTCATATTAACGAGGCTTAGGCGATATTTTGTAATATGGGCTGTTGTGATGATTATGACTTAGTGTAATTTTTTACATGACTGTAATCAGATGAAGAAATTAGACAGAGTATTTTGAATTAAAAGACTAGGGATCAAAGAAAAGCAAGACCTTAATTAATGGATCTAAGATAAGTATCTATTTATGTATGGCACAAAAAAAGCACTCTAATGAGTGCTCTTTTTCATCTTAGCAACGATTAGATTGCAGTGATGTTAGTCGCTGTAGGGCCTTTTTGACCTTGAGCAACGCTGAAAGAAACCTTTTGGCCTTCAGCTAAAGTTTTGAAACCTGAACCTTGGATTTCGCTGAAGTGAGCGAAAACGTCTGGACCGTTGTCTTGTTGAATGAAGCCAAAACCTTTAGTTTCGTTGAACCACTTTACTGTACCAGTAACTGTATTAGACATAATATAACCTATTGAGTTTTATTGATTTATAGTCAATCTATGGGATGACTAAGATGTAACTTGGAAAAATAGACTGGATGGAGCTTTTGATCTATAAAAACGGAGGTTTATGACTAAAACTGCGATACTTAAAGAAGACTAACCAAAACAAGAATTTTTCTAGTTGCAACCATCATACCCTGAATTCAGAGATATTCAAGCTGTATATCACTATTATTTTTTATGCAGTTGATATCACTTAAAATAAAATTGTAGAAAAATTATACAGAATTAAAAAATCAAGGACTTAATATGCTTTAACAAAAAGAGCGCCGTAGCGCTCTTTTTGTTATTTGACTTTCAATGTCAGCGAAAACTTAGTAATCGAAACTGAAGTGCTCAGATGCCAGTGAAGTCATCGTTTTAGATGGGTTGACCATGGCTTCAGCATGACCTTGAGTACGCGGCAACATGCGCTCAAAGTAGAAATCAGCTGTCTTGATTTTTGCCTTATAGAACTCAGGAACTTCAGTACCGTTGCCCTCAGCCAGTTTTGCGGAAGCTACCGCAGCCTGTTGTGCCCAGAAGTATGCCATCATCACATAGCCTGAGAACATCAGGAAATCTACAGATGCAGAAGAAACAATATCACGGTCCTTACGTGCAGCCAGCATGATACGAACCGTCAATGCATTCCATTGTGCGCAAAGTTTGGTTAAGTCCCAAGCAAAACGACGCATGTATTTGTTACGTGCATGCTGGCCACAGAATTTCAGGATTTCTGCCGTGTAATCACGAATCGCTTTGCCTTTAGAAGTTAACAGCACTTTACGGCCAATCAGATCTAGTGCCTGTACACCTGTTGTACCTTCATAAAGAGTAGAGATACGCGAGTCACGTACGATCTGTTCCATGCCCCATTCTTTGATATAGCCATGACCACCAAAGACTTGCATACCGTGATTGGCTGCTTCATAGCCCAGTTCAGTCAGGAAACCTTTCAGAATAGGGGTATAGAAACCTAAGTGATCATCATGCGCCTCGAAAGCTGCTGTATCGCCACGAACCAGAGCATCATTCATTTTGTCTGCAATTTGTGCTGCATGATAAATCATTGCACGACCGCCTTCAGCAATTGCTTTTTGCGTCAATAGCATACGGCGAACATCAGCATGGTGAATGATGGCATCAGCTACTTTTTCTGGATCTTTCTTGCCAGAAAGGGCACGCATCGACATACGCTCTTTGGCATAAGGCAGGGCACCTTGGAAAGACAGTTCTGCATGACAGATACCCTGAACTGCAGTACCGATACGTGCCGTATTCATAAAGGTAAACATTGCATGCAGACCTTTATTCTTTTCACCAATCAGGTAACCAACCGCATTGTCAAAGTTCAGTACAGCTGTTGCAGATGCACGGATTCCCATTTTGTGTTCAATCGAACCACAAGTAACCGGATTGCGTTCACCAATGCCGCCATCAGCTGCCGGAATGAATTTCGGTACGATGAACAGGGAAATACCTTTAGTGCCTGCAGGTGCATCTGGCAGGCGTGCAAGTACGATATGAATGATATTTTCAGTCAGATCATGTTCACCCGCCGAGATGAAGATCTTGGTACCTGAAATAGCATACGTGCCATCTGCATTTGGCTCAGCTTTGGTTTTTACCTGGCCCAGGTCGGTACCACATTGCGGCTCAGTCAAACACATGGTACCAGACCATGTACCTGCTACCAGGTGAGGCAGGTAAAGATTTTTTTGCTCATCTGAACCAAATTGAATAATGGTATTGATACAGCCGATACTTAAACCTGGATACATCTGGAAGGACCAGTTTGCAGTGCCCATCATTTCAGACTTAACCAGATTCAAAGATTGTGGAAGGTTTTGACCGCCAAATTCTTCAGGATAAGAAAGACCTTGCCAGCCGCCTTGTACGAACTGTTCGTATGCTTCCTTGAAGCCTTTAGGCGTAGTGACTTCACCATTTTCAAAATGACAGCCTTCCAGATCACCACTTTGATTCAATGGAGACAGTACATTTTCACAGAAATCTGCTGCACCTTCTAGAATCATGTCCACGGTATCAGCATCGGCATATTCACCATTTGATAGTGTCTGGTAATGTGCAGGGTAATCAAGCACTTCATTCATAAGGAAGCGAATGTCACGTAACGGGGCTTTATATGCTGGCATGCGTTTTAATCCTGATTAATAGTTTTGGATTATCTGTATCGATTCTTTGATTATTCACATTGCGGCTAAAAATACATTGATAAGGCAAGCAAATAAAAATGTCAGAAAGGCGAATCGAGGAGATAGGAAAATTAGGGTGATTCAGGTTAAAGATATGGGCTAATAATAAATAGCTGAAAAATAAAAAAGACTTATATGAGACGACTTTAATAGATAGTTATTCTGTTTGTCTAGGTGGTTTTTTGGGGGAATTGTACACAAATGTTATTGTTCGAAAATAAACAGAAGTGCTGTCATTAAATCCACTTATTGCTCTGTAGATTTCCTTCTGTCGGAAAATCAAAAGAGCCTCCATAGAGACTCTTGAATCATATTAAAAGCTTAAACGAGCTTAAAGGAAATCTTTGAGCTGTGGCTTGACCCCATTCCAGATCGAGAAGGATTCAATCGCTTGACCCACCAGCATGCCAAAACCTTCAGCGCTAGGAACACCACGCGCACGGGCTTGATCTAAGAAAGTAGATGGTTTGCCATAGGCCATTTCATAAGCATATTTAAACTGCAGTGCTTCCGGCAGGATTAAGGCATCACCACTCAAGCTGGCAGAAGTTGCATTGATGATAATATCGAAATCACCCGCCAGATCAGTCAAGGCAATCGCTTGCAGTTCAGCTTGTGGTAATGCATTTTTTAGATCCGCAATCAGCTGTTCGGCACGAGCGAGGGTACGATTGGCAATCACAATTTTCTTCACACCTGCCTGTACCAGTGGATAGATCACCCCACGAGTCGCACCACCAGCGCCAATAATCAGAATATCGGTATTTTCCAGATCCCAGTCTAAAGCACGAATAGCTTCAACCAGACCTTGACCATCGGTATTATCACCATGCAGGACGCCATTTTCCATCCATAGTGTATTTACTGCACCGGCAATACGAGCGCGTTCAGTCAGCACCTGACATTGAGCATAAGCTCGTTCTTTAAACGGAACCGTGACATTCATGCCGATACCGCCTTGGGCAAAGAAGTCCTGAATATTGACTTCAAAGCCATCCAGCGGGGCTAGACGTTTACTATAGGTGAGATCAATACCGGTTTTAGCGGCAAATGCATGATGCAATTCTGGAGAACGTGATTGTTCAATCGGGTTGCCAACAACAGCAAATTGTTTGCTCATTTCACAGTGTCCATGTACTGAAATGCTCAACAATATACGTGAAAACAGGTAGGTACTAAAGCATTGAAAGGTCTAATTCTAGGGGCTTATTTTAGGAGTTACAGGTTTTAATAATGCGTTCGGTCAGAAGCAGGGCACCACTTAAGATAATACCGATAATCATAATAATGCTGACACTGATTGCCAGACTGTCCAAGATAAGATCCTTGGTTAAGAATGTTGTAGTAATTGCACTGACTGTAACGGCCAGAAATATCCACATCATCAGCACATGACTTTTGAAATGTCGTAGCTGCATATATTTTTACCCAATATTTTTAAGATTTTACTATACAGCAGAGCTTGTGACGAAGTGAGGGCATTTCTGCTTATTTATATAAAGAAAAGTTTCTAAATGTTTATAGGAAAATTTTTCGTTCAAATTAATAGTTTTGAAGAATTACTTTTGTAAATTTGGGAAAGAGTTAATTGCAGGAACTTTAAGGAGAAAAAATTAGAGATATTGTAAGCAGAAAATAATTGGAACAGTTTTACAAAAAATGCCCTCAAACTGAGAGCATTTTGGTTAAGCGTACACTTACTTCTTTAACTCTTTTAGCCAATCTCGTGGCTTTAGATAATAATCGGTGAGTTGTTTCTCTGGTGAACCTTCGGCCCATTCCGGACGATAAGACCAGCCAGTGAGTGGTGGCAGACTCACTAGAATGGATTCGATCCGACCACCGGTCTGTAAGCCAAACAAAGTACCACGGTCATAAACCAGATTATATTCAACATAACGACCACGACGATACAGTTGAAACTCACGCTGTGCTTCGCTATAAGGTTTGTCCTGATTGCGCTGGAAAATCGGAATGATGGCATCTAAGTAACCATTGCCCACTGCCTGCATGTATTTAAAACAGGTTTCAAAATCCCATTGGTTCAGGTCATCAAAGAACAGGCCACCGACACCGCGCTGTTCATCACGGTGCTTTAAGTAGAAATAATCATCACACCATTTTTTATGCTGTGCATAAACTTCTTTGCCAAATGGCGCACACAGATCATGCGCCGTCTGATGCCATGAAAGCACATCTTCATCATTCGGATAGAACGGTGTCAGGTCAAAACCACCGCCAAACCACCAGATCGGATCCTGGCCTTCTTTTTCAGCAACAAATAGGCGCACATTGGCATGTGAGGTCGGCACATTTGGATTTTTGGGATGGATCACCAGTGAGACACCCATCGCCTGTGCCTTAGCCCCGGCAATTTGTGGATGACGTTCAGTGGCTGAAGCCGGTAGTTTAGAAATATTGATGTGCGAGAACATCACCCCGCCTTTTTCAATCACTGTCCCATTTTGCAGCACACGTGAACGGCCACCCCCACCTTCAGGTCGCTCCCAGTCATCAATGATAAACTCAGCTGAGCCACTACCAGCACGTTCTTGTTGTTCGAGAGCCGCACAGATGCGCGTTTGTAAGTCGAGGAGGAATTCGCGTACGCGTTGAATATCCGCAGAAGTTGGATGCTGCATCAAAGCCCTCATGGGGAGAAAGAAAGACTTTCTACATCAAAGCATAAAATGGCATAAAAATTAAGATGTATTTGCCGATACTGATGATCTAAAAAGACTTTCTGTTCCAGTAAATTAAAGCAGGGTAGCGTATTAAATCCGACCGAGATGCTAGGTTGAATTCTTTTTCCGAGCCCCACACAATAGCTTTAGATGGCCCATGCTTGGGTAAATTTTCGATGGTTATAGGTGGATATTATGTCGGTTCAGGCTACTTCCCTCATTCAAAAATACAATGTCCCAGGTCCACGCTATACCAGTTATCCAACTGTACCGTATTGGGAAGAACAGTACTTTTCTCTGAAACAGTGGAAACAGACTTTAAAGCGCTCTTTTGCTGAATCGAATCAGAAAGAAGGCATCAGTCTATATATCCATCTGCCATTTTGTGAAAGCCTGTGCACTTTCTGTGGATGCCATAAACGTGTCACCAAACGGCATGAAGTTGAGCAACCCTATATTCAGGCGGTGCTGAAGGAATGGGATCTGTACTGTGAATTATTGGAAGAAAAGCCAATGATCAAGGAAATCCATCTTGGTGGTGGTACACCGACTTTTTTCTCGATTGAGCATTTAACTCAACTGATTAAAGGTATCTTGGTTAAGGCTGAAATAGCGTCTGAGCATGAATTCAGTTTTGAAGGCCATCCGAACAATACCACTTATGAACATTTGCAAGGCTTGTATGACTTAGGTTTCCGCCGGGTCAGCTATGGCGTGCAGGATTATAATGAAACTGTGCAGAAAGCCATTCACCGCATCCAGCCTTATGAAAATGTCAAACAGGTCACCGAATGGGCGCGTGAAATAGGTTATACCTCGATTTCGCATGATCTGGTCTTTGGCTTACCATTCCAGAGCCTGGATGATGTACTGACTACCATTGGTCAAACCAATACCTTAATGCCGGACCGTTTAGCCTTATATAGCTATGCGCATGTGCCATGGATCAAGGGCAATGGTCAGCGCGGTTTTAAAGATGCCGATGTGCCTAAAGATGAAATCAAGCGCCAGTGCTATGAAGAAGGCAAGAAGAAACTATTGGCACATGGCTACTATGAAATTGGCATGGATCATTTTGCGCTAGAAAGTGACAGCATGTATCAGGCTTTTAAGGAGGGTTCTTTACACCGTAACTTTATGGGTTATGCGGCTTCCAAAACGCAAGTGATGATTGGACTGGGGATTTCATCAATCAGTGATAGCTGGTACAGCTTTGCCCAGAATGTAAAAACCATTGAAGAATATTATGAATGTCTGGAACGGAATGAGATTCCAGTAGTTAAAGGGCATGTATTAAGTCAGGAAGATTTAATCATCCGTAAGCATATCCTGAATCTGATGTGCAGTTTCACCACTTCTTGGGCAGATGAGCACATGCAATTTGCTGAAATTGACGAAGTACTAGAACAGCTCAAAGAAATGTCACAGGATCAGTTAATTAAAATTGCAGACTCATCAGTCACAATTTTGGAGAAAGGGAAACCTTTTGTACGTAATATCTGTATGGCTTTTGACCTGAGATTAAAACGTAAAATGCCGGAGAACCGGATTTTTTCGATGACGATTTAGAAATCCCTTCAATCCTCCCTTTCTTACACTTCAACTTAAAGCAGTGCTTAAGTCTTGCTTAGGGAGGCTTTTCCCCCTCATTAAGAAAGGGGAGGAACTCCCTCCTTTAGCAAAGGAGGGTTGGGTTGGATTTGTATGAAAGCTAAAAATCATCCTTCCGATACAGATGCGCCATACGTTCATGCTTGGTCTTAAGATACTGTTCATTAAATGGATTTAGACCAACCGTCAGCGGTACACGATCCACCACATTAATACCCAAATCTTTAAGTGCATTGATTTTTGTAGGGTTATTGGTAATCAAGCGTACTGCTTTTACACCTAAATGATCCAGCATGATGCTACACATATCGTATTGGCGTGCATCGGCTGGCAGGTTTAGCATTAGGTTGGCATCTACGGTGTCATGACCTTGATCCTGCAGGGCATAGGCCCGGATTTTATTGGTCAAACCAATCCCGCGGCCTTCCTGACGCAAGTATAGAATCACACCACGACCGACTTCATTAATCAGCTTTTGTGTCGCCTGAAGTTGTGGTCCACAATCACATTTCAGTGAGGCAAAAGCATCACCCGTCAAACACTCAGAATGTACACGTACCAGCACGGGTTCATCACTCGATTCTTCCAGTCCTTTAGATAACGCGACATGTTCTTCGCCAGTCTTAGGGTCTTGAAAAACAGTAATTTTAAATTCACCATGAGCGGTAGGTAATCTTGATGTTGCGACAAACTCGATAGGCACAGCTGAACCCGTTAAATCCTGAAATTGCTCAAAGTATAGCGTAATGATTGGACATTAGTAGGGTTGCATAGATGATTTTCTGGAGAACATTTTCTTTTTTGTATAAAGCGAACGATAATAGTTGATAAACAGTAAGATTATTCAGGATAATCGTATTCTGCAAATTTTGCCCTGATCAAGCTCATTGTTTAATATTGCGCCGTTAACAGCTTTAGTCAATTGAAGCTGCTACAATTCGACTATATGATCGGGACTCCCCATAGACAGACCTAGCTTAGGATTTGCCAGGCTTTTGAAGGCTTTGCCATTTATGCTGTATACAGAAATACCAACTCAACGCCCTGTAACACCGTTGCTTGATGCGATCGATCATCCAGAGCAATTGCGTTCACTTGAGCAAAATCAGCTTGAGCAGGTGGCCGATGAGTTACGTCAGTACATTTTGTATGCTGCAGGACAAAGTGGTGGGCATTTTGGTGCCAATCTGGGGGTGATTGAGCTGACTGTAGCTTTGCACTATTGCTTCAATACGCCAGACGACCGCCTGATCTGGGATGTAGGTCATCAGGCATATCCGCATAAAGCCTTAACCGGTCGTCGTGAGCAATTAACCACGATTCGTGCCAAAGATGGCTTGGCCGCATTCCCGGCGCGTGATGAATCTGAATTTGATACTTTCGGGGTAGGGCATTCTTCCACTGCGATTTCAGCAGGCTTGGGCATGGCCTTGGCGCGTCGCTATCAAAAGAATCCATGTGAAGTGGTGTCCATTATTGGTGATGGTGCAATGACGGCAGGTATGGCCTTTGAAGCCATGAATGACGCCGTCGCGCACAATGCAGATCTGATGGTGGTGCTGAATGACAATGACATGTCGATTTCCTGCAGCACTGGTGGTTTTGCCAAGCATCTCGCTGCATTGTGGGAACGTGGTGAGTCGGTGAATATTACTGAAGAGGGTGAAGCCTTCGTTCAGCCGCATCCAGAATGGGTGTATAACTCACGTCTGCATTGTGCTGCGACTGATGCTGCCGATAACCTGTTTAAGGCGATTGGTTTTGATTATTTTGGTCCTTATGATGGTCATGATCTGAGTCAATTGGTGCATGTGTTTAATGCACTGAAAAAGCGTAAAGGTCCACGTCTGATTCATGTCTATACCAAGAAAGGCAAGGGCTTTGCTCCGGCAGAAGCAGAACAAATTAAATATCACGCGATTAGTCGTTTAAATGCAGGGTCTACTGCAAATCCAGCACCAAAATATTCTGATGTATTTGGTCAGTGGTTGTGTGATGAAGCGGCGAAAGATGACCGCTTGCTGGCCATTACCCCAGCCATGTGTGAAGGCTCAGGCATGGTGGAATTTGCTAAGCAATATCCTGAGCGTTTCTTTGATGTCGCGATTGCAGAACAGCATGCGGTAACGCTAGCAGCGGGTATGGCTTGCGAAGGTTTGAAGCCAGTTGTAGCGATCTATTCAACGTTTTTGCAACGTGGTTATGACCAGTTAGTACATGATGTGGCGCTACAAAATCTGGATGTGACGTTTGGGATCGACCGTGCCGGTCTGGTTGGTGAAGATGGTCCGACCCATGCCGGAGCATATGACTATGCTTATATGCGTACCATTCCGAATCTGGTGATCATGGCGCCAAAAGACGAAAATGAATGTCGCCAGATGCTACATACTGCGTATCTCTATAAAGGTCCGGCAGCAGTACGTTATCCGCGCGGGAATGGACTGGGTGTGGAAATCCAGAAAACCATGACCGAGATGCAGATCGGTCAGGCAGAATTATTGCTCAGCCTGAACGAACAGTATGACGAATATGTTTCTATTCTGGCATTCGGTAGTCGGGTTCAGGCCGCAGTGGAAGCCGCTCAGGTATTTGCGAGCAAGCATGACGTGGGTGTACGCGTGGTAAATATGCGTTTCATCAAACCACTGGATACCCAAATGCTGGATGATATTGCGCCAAGTTCCACTTTGTTCGTGACAGTCGAAGAACATGCAGTGATGGCAGGTGCGGGCAGTGCAGTCAATGAATATCTGGCTGAAGCGCAGATCGTAAAACCAATTTTAAATCTTGGTCTTGCTGATACCTTTATGGCGCAAGCGACCCATGCACAGATGCTGCAACAGGCAGGACTTGATGCTCAAGGCATTGAAAAGTCAATGAATCAGGCTTGGTCTTCACTTACCCAGTCAGTCTGAAACAACGTCTTCAAAATTTTAGACACATTTTTTTCCCAAAAAGCCCTTATATTTGCTAAAATGTAGGGGCTTTTATGCATTATTCTTTATCAATATCTTCAAATTTGTAGTGGGTGTTCAATGGAACCTATGGTGGTGATGGCTGCGCGTGCGGCTCAATTAGTTGGTCAAGAGCTTTTAAAAGCGCATCAAAATCGTCATAAACTCGATCTACAAGTCGAAGAAAAAGGCATTGATGGTCCTGTAACGCGTGTTGACCGTTACCTAGAGCAACTGACTATCGATACGCTGCGTAAAAGTTATAAAAACCACAGCTTCCTTGGTGAAGAGTTTGGTCTGCAAGAAGGTAAAGGTCACGACGCTGAATGGTGTTGGGTGATTGATCCTCTTGACGGTACACTGAACTTCATCAACGGTTTCCCGCATTTCTGTATCTCTATTGCTGTTCAGCACAAAGGCGTAACCCAACACGGTGTTATTTATGACCCTGTGAAAGATGAGCTATTCTCTGCAAGTCGTGGTCGTGGCGCGATGCTGAACCAGCGTCGTATCCGTGTAAATGTGAAAGACAACTTGCAGAATTCTTTCCTGGCAGTCGGTCATGCTTACCGTGCTCAACGTGGCGGTGAAGTGGTGTCTTATGCGAAAAACCATTTCGAATCTCTATTAAACGTTACTGAAGCAGGTGCGCAATACCGCCGTGCAGGTTCTGCTGCGCTGGATCTGGCTTATGTTGCGGCAGGTCGTTTAGATGGTTACTTTGAACTTGGTTTGAAACCTTGGGATATCGCTGCTGGTGAACTGATTGTGAAAGAAGCAGGCGGTACAGTGGTTGATGCACGTGGTGGCAGCGAATCTATGGAAAAAGGTCAGGTCATTGCCTGCTCTATGAAAATGCTGAAACCTTTAATGCAGGCAGTTGTTCCTGCATGGGGCGAGGCAGCTAAATAATCGGGTTTAGACATTTTGGTTTAAAACATATAAGAGGCATCCTAAGGGATGCCTTTTTCATTACGAGAGAATATTTTTACTGCTAAATATGGTTAAAATATCAACTAATTTTAGATTAATACAAAATAACAATAAAACTTAATGACATTATTTTAAATCCTGCTATAATCCGCGCACGCACTTAATTTCTGTTCGTTACCTGAACATTTCTCTTCTTATCATTGTGTATGCGCGTGCGGTCCAAAGAGAGGACGATATCTCGCGCCCCAATCGCTAAAGCGATTCCTTCAGGTTATGCCGTAATCATGCGTGCGTTATATCACATCGTCGTTACTCGGATCGCCGCTGAATGATCTCTTATTTTCAGCGTATATTGCTGTACCGCTTTTTGTCGATGTTCATTTGACTTTATTTTTAATGGAGCACCCAATTTCCGGGTGAAAGACTCTATGAGCAAAACTTTTGCTGATTTTCCTCTACACGAAACCTTACAACAAGCTTTACAAGCACTAGGCTTTACTGCGCCTACACCTGTACAGGAACAATCTATTCCTGCGGCGCTTGAAGGTAAAGACCTTCTAGTGTCAAGCCAGACTGGTTCTGGTAAAACTGCAGCCTTCCTTCTCCCTACATTGAATGGCCTTGCAACTGAAGATACTTTCGTTCCGTTCAAAGAACGTATGAAAGCGGTAACTCAACCAAATATCCTGGTAATTTCACCAACACGTGAACTTGCACAACAGGTTTGTCAGGATGCGATTGCATTTGTACGTCACATGAAAGGTGTTCGTATTGCTGCAATCATGGGTGGTATGCCATTTGGTAAACAAATCCAACAATTAAAAGGCGCACAAGTTGTAGTTGCGACACCAGGTCGTTTACTTGATCTTGTTAACCGTCGCCAGATTAAACTGGACAAAGTTGATGCGTTAATCGTCGACGAAGCTGACCGTATGTTAGACCTTGGCTTCTCTGAAGACCTTGAGGCAATCGGTGACTTGGCGGCGAATCGTAAACAGACTTTGATGTTCTCTGCAACATTTGCACCGCGTATCATCACGCTTGCTGAACGCATGATGAATGAGCCAGAGCGTATTGCGATCGAAACTGGTCACTCTACGAATACTGACATCACTCAGACTTTGCACTGGACTGATGGCTTTGAGCACAAGAAAAAATTACTGACTCACTGGTTAAACGAAGAAGACGTTGATCAGGCAGTTGTATTCGCTTCTACGCAAGAAGATACCGATATGCTGGCTGAAGAACTTGCTGAAGCAGGTCTATCAGTAGTAGCACTTCACGGTGCAATGCCACAGACAGTTCGTAACCGTCGTCTACGCAGCATCCGTGAAGGTCGTGCAAAAATCTTGGTTGCAACTGACGTTGCAGCACGTGGTCTAGACGTACCAACAATCTCTCACGTCATCAACTTCGGTCTTCCAATGAAGAACGAGGACTATGTACACCGTATTGGTCGTACAGGTCGTGCGGGCCGTACTGGTAAAGCGATTACTTTAGCGACTTACCGTGAACGCGGTAAAATCCGTGCGCTTGAAGACTACCTAGATGCTCGTTTAGAAGTATCTGAAATCGAAGGTCTTGAGCCATCTCCACCTCCTGCACGCGGTAGCCGTGATGGCGCTGGTCGTGGTCGTGGTCGTGGTCGTGATGGCGGCCGTGGTGGCTTCGGCGGTGGTCGTCGTTTCGAAGGTGAAGGTAACTTCAAACGTCGTGATGGTGGTGATGACCGTCCACGTCGTAGCTTCGATGACAAACCTCGTGGCGACCGTCCTGCGTTCGGTGGCGAAGATCGTCCACGTCGTGACTTCAACAGTGATCGTCCACGTCGTGAAGGCGGTTTTGGTGATCGTCCTAAACGTGACTTCGGTGATCGTCCAGCTTCACGTCGTGAAGGCGGTTTCGGTGATCGTCCGCAACGTTCTTTCGATGACCGTCCAAAACGTGATTTTGGCGACCGTCCTCGTTTCGAAGGTTCTGATGATAACCGTGGCAACCGCGTAGATTACAAACCACGTCGTGAAGGTTCTTTCGGTGACCGTCCTAAACGCGATTTCGGTGATCGTCCGGCGCCACGTCGTGAGGGTGGTTTTGGGGATCGTCCTAAACGTGATTTCGGTGATCGTCCGGCGCCACGTCGTGAAGGTGGCTTCGGTGACCGTCCAGCACGTTCATTTGGTGATGACCGTCCTAAACGTGATTTCGGTGGTGATCGTCCACGCCGTAACTTCGATGACAAACCACGTGGTGAGCGTTCGTTCGGTGAAGACCGTCCACGTCGCAAATTTAATGACTAATTGAATCTAGCCAGAAAAAACCAGCGATAACGCTGGTTTTTTTATGGATGCATTTTTTTAAAGTTTTAGGTAAAGTGTGTGCCATTTCTGAATTTGAATCGGTTATGATAACTAATCCTCAAAAATCACACTTGGCTCGTTATATCCATGAGGTTATTATGCCTTATATTGCGCTGATCCTGATCTTATGTAACATCATTCTCTTTCTCTATAATTTTTATAATTGAATGATTATTGAACATATAAGCAAGCGATAAAATTATAAAAACAAATCATGCTTTCTCATTTTTTTCATTCAGATATTGCCTTTTTGCCATTGTAACATTCCGATCAAAAGGTAACATTTAGAGAGTTAATCCTTTATAGTACGCATGCTGAAAAAATGCAGGAAAACGCTTAGCTATGAAAAATCAAACAGCGTTTGAGACTCAATCACTCATAGAAGTGAAAGGTTTGAGCTTCAAGCGAGGCGAACGTGTGATTTATGAGAATGTCAGCCTGAACATTCGACGTGGTCAGATCACTGCCATTATGGGACCTTCTGGTACCGGTAAAACTACATTATTACGTCTTATTGGCGGACAGCTAACGCCAGATCAGGGACAGGTGTTGCTGGATGGCAAGGATATCGCACGCATGTCACGTCACGAGCTATTTGCTGCACGTGCACGTATGGGTATGTTATTCCAGAGCGGTGCATTGTTTACAGATATGAGTGTCTATGAAAATGTCGCTTTCCCGATTCGTGCACATACCAAATTGCCTGAGCACTTGATCGCAGAAATCGTGGCGCTCAAGCTGGAATCTGTCGGTCTGCGCGGTGCAGAGCAGATGATGCCCTCTGAATTATCTGGTGGTATGAACCGTCGTGTGGCTCTAGCACGTGCGATTGCACTTGACCCAGAGCTGATCATGTATGACGAACCATTCGCCGGGCAAGACCCGATTGTGATGGGCGTATTAACACGTCTGATTCGTTCCCTGCGTGAAGCATTAGACCTGACTACAATTATCGTTTCGCATGATGTAGCAGAAACTCTATCCATTGCGGACTACATTTACGTAGTGGCAGAAGGAAAGATCCAGGGCGAAGGTACACCTGAAGAATTAAAAGCACATCCTTCTGCATTTGTTCAGCAGTTCCTGACGGGTTCCGTTGAGGGGCCTGTGGATTATCAGTTTAGTCATGCGGCTTATTTAAGTGATGAGGTGCGTTCATGAATGCAATTGCCTTATTGGGTAGACGCGTCATAGAACGTGTGCGCGGGATTGGGGTTGCGACCCTGATGCTGTTGCAAATTCTGATTTCGATGCCAACCTGGCTGGGGTTTAAGCTATTTGTCTACCAGATGTACCGTGTTGGGGTGCTCTCTTTACTGATCATCGTAGTTTCAGGTCTGTTTATTGGTGCTGTCCTCGGTTTGCAGATGTATACCATTCTGGCTACCTTCGGCAGTGAAGCCATGTTAGGTACCGCAGTAGCTCTAACCTTATTACGCGAACTGGCACCTGTTGTGGCCGCTTTACTGTTTGCCGGTCGTGCCGGTTCTGCATTGACAGCCGAAATCGGTCTGATGAAAGCCACTGAACAGTTATCCAGTATGGAGATGATTGGGGTTGATCCGCTGAAAAGGGTCATTTCACCACGTCTTTGGGCGGGGATTTTCAGTCTGCCAATGCTGTCCGTAATTTTTGCTGCCGTGGGCATTATGGGCGGTAAAATGGTCGGTGTAGATTTCCTTGGCGCAGATGAAGGTGCGTACTGGAGCGGTATGGAAAGTACCGTGCAGTTCTACAAGGATATCTTTAACGGTACCATCATTAAAAGTTTTGTATTTGCATTGATTTGTACATGGATTGCGGTCTATCAGGGTTATGCCTGTGAACCGACATCTGAAGGGATTGCAACGTCCACAACACGTACTGTGGTGTATTCATCGTTGTGTGTTTTAGGTTTTGATTTCGTGTTGACTGCGGTCATGTTCGGAGGTGTTTAATGAAATCACGTACCAGTGAGCTGGCCGTTGGTGTTTTTGTCATTTTGTTTGGAATTGCAATTTTCTTCCTGGCAATGCGTGTCAGTGGTTTGGTCGGAACCAATATTGCCGACAGCTATAAAATGACAGCAACTTTCGAAAATGTAAATGGCATTAAGCCACGTGCCAAAGTGGCTTTAAGCGGTGTGAAAGTCGGTCAGGTCGATACGATTACACTTGATCCAGTCACCCGATTAGCCACTGTACATATGACGCTAGATGGTTCACTGACATCATTTAATGCTGAACAGTTAAAGAAAGTACAGCAAGAAGCCCTAGATGAGTTACGTTACAGCACTGACTATGAAGCTGCGGCACCTGCGCAACAAAAAGCAATGGAAAAGCAACTCTTAGACAACATGACATCCATTACCAATATTGATGAAGATGCTTACATTATGGTAGCAACCAATGGTTTGTTGGGTGAAAAGTATTTGAAAATTATTCCAGGCGGCGGTCTGAATTATTTGAAACGTGGTGATCATATTGCCAATACCCAAGGTACGATGGAAATTGAAGATTTAATTACCAAATTCGTGACAGGTGGAGCAGGCAGTAAGTCATCAGAAACTCAGGAGGCATCTGCTGATGCAGTAACTTCTGAAGCTACAGATGCAGAACCTGCATTTGTTGAATAATGATTGAGGAAATTTGAGTGAATATTTTAGTAAAGCAAACCCTTGCAGCATGCATTCTATCTACTATGGCGATGGGAAGTGTTTTCGCTGCACCGGCTGAAGCACCACCTGCATTTATCAAGAAAGTTGCAGACAATCTGGTGGCTCGTCTGAAAGCAGACCATAGCAAGTTGCAGAGCAATCCGGCACTGGTGAAAACTATTATTCGTCAGAATCTTGATCCATATATCGATTCACAAGCATTTACCCGCATTGTGATGGGAACGTATGCAACTAATCAGTATAGCTCTGCTGCACAGCGTGCTCAGTTTGAACGTAATTTCCGTGAAACGCTGACTGAAAATTATGGTTCAGCATTTGCCAAATATACCAACCAGTCTTATACCATGCGTCCGTACAAAGACACGGGTAGCAAAAATCCAGTTGTAACCATTGATTTCCATAATAATGGCGAGAAAATTCCGGTTTCTTTCCAGTTGGCCGATAAAGGTTCACAATGGAAAATCCGTAATATCAACGTGTCTGGTATTGATCTAGGTTTACAGTTCCGTAACCAGTTTGCAGCGACTGTAAAACGTAATGGCGGTAACCTGGATAAAGCAATTGCAAACTTCAAGCCAGATGCAGAAGCAGCGGTTGAAAAGAAAAAATAAGATAGGTGAGCTGTGATCAGATTCAGTAATCAGGAACTGCATGTTATAGGCAAAATCGACTATAACAATGCGCAGCAATACTATGAACAGGGGCTGCGTGAAATTCAGTCACAGACAGTTTTTCCTATTGTGGTAAATCTGGCTGAGCTTGAAAGTGGCAGTACTCTGGCTTTGGCGATATTGGTCAGATGGTTACGTCAGACGCCACAAGCCAAAGGATTGCAGTTTAAAGCCGTTCCTGCAAAAGTGATGAAGATCATACAGTCCTGTCACCTAGAGAATGATTTACAGATCATTCAGTAAAAAGAAAAAGCACCGAAAGGTGCTTTTTTATTGTGATTAGATTTTAAAAAAATAATGAAAATCAAATAGATTTAAGTATAGATTGCAAGTCCTCTCTCCCTCAGGGAGAGTTAAAGAGAGGGTGAAAATCCTCACCTAACTCCTCCTCTGGAAAAGGAGGGGGAATTTTCTTCACTTTTTTAGAGAGAAGTTGAAGAGGGATTAAATAGATATGAATTAAATACAGAGATTTCTTGCGCTTTGCTTTGAAGCAGTGCCTCAAAGCTCGCTCAAATCCATTTCTTCCATCTAAAGTAAATCAATGGTCCAATGAAGAATGCGACCAGAATCAGCCCGACAATAATAAAGCTGGTGGTGCCATGTGCAAAAGGCAGAACTTCTGTGTTCATTCCATAAATACTCGCAATCAGCATTGGCGGCGCAAGCATACTTGGCAAGATCGAGAATCGACGGATCGTGTCATTCTGTTCGGTATTAATGAATCCGGAAGTAGTATCAAGCAGGAATCGCACCTTTTGGAACAGAAACGCATCATGCTCAACCAGAGAGCGTACATCTTCACTGAGCTCTCGAATGTCCGCATCATAGATATGACTACCCAGCGCCCGTGGACGGGACAGGAAGGTCAGTACCCGGCGTAAATCGATCAGACAGAGCTGGGCTTTTCCAAGCATATCCTCGAGCTGTGCCAGACGGGTAATCATGTCATCCAGATCCAGAATCTGTTCACGATGGCGGTTATTCAGGACTTCGGTTGAGTATTTTTCCAGATCCTTGTGCACATCTTCCAGAATATCCGCCAGCTCATCCAGCTTGGCTTCAAGCAGGCCAAGTAGAATCCAGGTCGGATCCTTATAATCAATCTCATAATCATTGCGGCGCGCACGAGCACGAAAGGCACGGAACGCGACCAGCTTTTCCCCACGCAAGGTAAATAGCCGATCTTTATGCAGAATGAAGGCGACGGTTTGCACCGTGGCTAAAATGCTGGATTGATCTTCAGTATCTTCTTCGACCTGATAGTTTTTATTTTTCGTTAAAAAATAAGTGCTGATATGCAAAATACCGTCATCATCGCGGTAGAATCGGGCACTGGATGAAATGTCTTCTAATGATTTGAGCGTAGGAAGATTTTGCTCATAAGCATCCATGATCCATTGCTGCTCTTCCTGTGAAGGAGCAATCAGATCAACCCAAACCAAATCTTGATGTAAATCAAAGTCGCCATTAATAGTGGTATCTTCTAGGCTACCGCGCTCTGTGGCATAAAAGGCTTCAAGCATGCTGTCTTTTCTCCCTTGCGCAGTATGTAAATTGGAATGGGTGTATTTTAGACAAGGAATTGAATAAAAACACTGATTGAACAGTTATTTTTTCAAAAAAAGCTTCGATCAGGGATTCCTTGCGATACAGCTAGAACTAAATGGTGAAAAATGATGAATTCTATCGCAATTTTTTGTGGTTCCGCACTGGGGAACGCACCTGTTTATACCGAGATTGCTGAAAAAGTCGGCCAGACGCTGGCAGCTAGACAGCAAACTCTGATTTATGGTGGTGGCCGTTCAGGCTTGATGGGAATTGTTGCGGACAGTACTCTGGCTGCGGGCGGCCAAGTGATTGGGGTGATTCCAAAGCAGCTGGTAGACCGTGAACTGGCCCATCCTGGTCTGACTGAACTGCATATTGTTGAAAATATGCACGAGCGCAAAACCAAAATGTCAGAACTGGCAGATGGTTTTATTGCGATACCGGGTGGTGTAGGAACACTGGAAGAAATCTTTGAGCAATGGACCTGGGCACAGCTCGGTATTCATGAAAAGCCATGTGCATTTTTAAATGCAGAAAACTTCTATACCGGTTTGATTCATTTTATTCAGCACACGACTGAACAGGGTTTTACCAAGGCACATTTTACCGAGAAACTCATTGTCAGTGAAGAAATTGAAACAATTTTGGATGCTTTTGAGAATTATCAACCACCGCAAGCGAAATGGGGGATGGTTGATCAGCAAGATCTCGTGAAATAAGCCGATTGATCATTTTTAAATTTGAGTTGTTATGAAAGTTATTACTGTTGCCGCCGGTATTGTACTGAATGAAGCACAGCAATTATTGGTTGTGCGTAAGAAAGGCACCAGTTGCTTTATGCAGGTGGGTGGCAAGCTGGAACCGAATGAAGCACCTGAAGAGACGATTGTTCGTGAAATCCAGGAAGAAATTTGCTGTCAGGCTGAAGTACAGCAATTTGTGGGTCGTTTTGAAACGAAGACCGCGAATGAACCTGACCACCAACTGGTCAGTTATGTATATCTGGTCAAACTGGATCAAATGCCAAAAATTGAGGCGGAGATTGCTGAGATGAAATGGATTGATCTCAATGAACAAGACTTAGCAC
This sequence comes from Acinetobacter sp. LCT-H3, assembly GCF_001866125.1. Classification (NCBI taxonomy): domain Bacteria; kingdom Pseudomonadati; phylum Pseudomonadota; class Gammaproteobacteria; order Moraxellales; family Moraxellaceae; genus Acinetobacter; species Acinetobacter sp. LCT-H3. The sequence continues at coordinate 205,596 of NZ_MODX01000001.1, forward strand.
TGGCCCCGTTAACCACAGAAATTGTGATTCCATGGGTGAAGTCAAATCTATTGGCCCAAGCTTAATTTAAAGCTTTGCACCTGCGACACAGGCTGTATAAATTTGCTGGCAGCCAAGTTCTTGGAGCTTCTGATTAAGTGCACGAATTGAACTGCCAGTTGTTACCACATCATCAATAATCAGTACTTTACGATAACGCAATTTTGATGATGTACTGATCTGAAATTGTGCTTCAATATCTTCAATCCGTTCCAGGCGGCTTAAGCCTTTTTGTGAATGCTGTTTGAGCCGGCTCACTGGTTGCCATACTGGAACTTGAAGATGCTTTGCGACCTGTTTAGCCAGCAGTAAGGACTGGTTATAGCCGCGCTGTACCAATTTGTCTGTCGAGATTGGCATCGGGACGACTGCGCTGACTTTGGGAAGTTTCAAACTGATAAGCGCGCCTGCTAACAAGTTTTCCAGATAAAGCTTCTGCTCATATTTGAACAACTGAATCAGACGATCCATCGGATAATCATAATGGCAGGCAATCTGTACCTGCATTTCCTGGCGCTGGATGGTCTGATGTGCCCAAGGTAGCTGGTTCCAGCAATCCTGGCATACTGAGTAAATTGTTTGATAATCGTTGTGACAAAGCTGGCAGGGTTGTAACTTGTCCAGCCAATGTTTGCCTTGCTGAATCAGCTTAGACATAGGCATAACGTGGTGCCTCAGGTAACCAGCGTTTTAATAACGCAACGGCCTGTTTCGGACAATCCTTTAACATCTGCTGGGCCACGTAATGCGCCTGATTGAGCAGGTGGTCATCCCGTTCCAGCTTGGCTACCCGGAAACCCATATCTCCGGTTTGTTTGGTGCCAAGCAGTTCACCTGGACCACGCAGTTCCAGATCCTTTTCCGCGATGATAAAGCCGTCATTGGTTTCACGCATGATACGCAAACGTTCCTGACCATTCTGAGAAAGGGGATGCTTATACAGGAGTACACAGAAACTGGCTTTCGCACCCCGACCAACACGGCCACGCAGCTGATGCAGTTGTGAAAGCCCGAGACGCTCAGCATTCTCAATCACCATCAGAGAAGCATTCGGTACATCGACACCCACCTCAATCACGGTCGTGGCAATCAATAGCTGCAATTCATTATTTTTAAATTGTTGCATCACCGTCTGCTTTTCATCAGGCTTCATCTTGCCATGGACCAGACCGATATTGATTTCCGGGAAGCGTTCCTTAATTTCGGCAAAAGTGGCTTCTGCTGCTTGGGCATCCAGTGTTTCTGATTGTTCGACCAGGGTACAGACCCAATAGGCCTGCTTGCCTTCAGCACAGTTGGTGGCAATACGTTGTAGGACTTCTTCACGGCGGTCCAGTGGGATAGTGACGGTCTGAATCGGCGTTCGACCGGGTGGCAGTTCATCAATAACTGAAGTGTCCAGATCGCCATACGCAGACATGGCAAGCGTACGTGGAATTGGTGTCGCCGTCATGACCAGTTGATGCGGTGACATGCCATCCAGCCCTTTATTGCGTAGAGCCAGACGCTGATCCACACCAAAGCGATGCTGCTCATCAATAATTACCAGCCCCAATTTGGCAAACTCGACATTTTCCTGAAACAAGGCATGGGTGCCGACCACCAGATTGGCACTACCATCTCTAATGCTTTGTTCTGCCGCAGTACGGGCTTTACCTTTTTGCTTGCCAGATAGCCAGGAAACAGTCAGTCCCAGTGGCTCAAACCATTTTTTAAAATTTAAATAATGCTGTTCTGCCAGAATTTCAGTTGGTGCCATCAGGGCCACTTGCCAGCCTTCTTCCAGAGCATGACAGGCTGCCACACCAGCAACCAGTGTTTTACCTGCACCGACATCGCCCTGTACCAGACGCAACATCGGTTTGTTGCCTTTCATGTCATGGGCAACTTCTCGTGAAACACGTTTTTGCGCCCCCGTCATTTCAAAAGGTAGACCCGCGAGCAACTGTTTGGCATAACGCTTACTTGGTGAAAATGCAGGCGCTTCAATCTGCTGAATAAAGGCACGGCGGGTCAGTAAACTGATCTGATGCGCGACCAGTTCCTCAAAGATCAAACGCTGCTGGGCGGGGTGGGAACCCTGTGCCAGCTGCAACATATTGGCATCGACTGGAGGATGATGAATATATTCCAGTGCCTGCTTCAGGTCATAGCCATTGCTGAATTGAGCTGGTAACAGTTCCGGCAGATCATCACTGTGTAGGGCGAGCGCCTGCTTGATATATTCACGTAATTTGGGTTGGGTCAGGCCTTCAGTTGCCGGATAGATCGCCGTAAGTTGTGTCTGCGGAAGTGGGGTATGTTCAGTAATGACCTGTAATTCGGGGTGATACATTTCCAGGCCACGGGCACCAACACGCACTTCGCCAAAGACTCTTAATCTTGCACCAACTTTGCAGCGGTCGGTAATGCCCTTATAGATATGATAGAAACGTAGCGTCACCTTACCGCAATCATCATCCAGCAGTACGGCCATGGACTTGCGTTTACCTGGTGGAAAATCTACGCCTTTGACAATACCTTCCAGCAAATAGCTACGTCCCACAGTCAATTGATTCATGGGAATGATCGTGCTACGGTCTTCGTAGTCACGTGGCAGATGAAAGAGCAAATCATCAGTTGTGAACAGATTTAATTTTTCAAGTAATGTGGCGGCGGCATTGCCGACACCTTGTAACTGATGGACTGCAGCCATGTCCCCTCAACCAGGTTTTGTGATTCGGTGCTGAATGCATATTTTATTTATCGGTTATGGTAAAACATCCGCACGCATAGCTAAACAATTATTTGAGCAAGGTCATCAAATTAGCACAATCAGTCGCAGTGCGAAAACAGATTCCTGTGCCACTCATCATGTTCAGGATGTGCATCAGCTCGATTTAAGCAGCCTTGCACCGATTGACTGGGTCTACGTCTTGCTCAGTCCTGACCAAAGTACGCTCGAAGCTTATCAGCAGACTTATCTGGACTCAGTCGGTCCAATTGTTAGGGCGCTAAAATCCCATCCGATACAACGTCTGGTTGTTGTATCTTCCACCCGGGTCTATGGCGAGAATGCCGGAGAGCGGGTGGAAGATGACAGTGCAATTTATCCGAATGATCTGCAAGGCAAAGTCTTGCATCAAATGGAGCAGACTTATTTAGCTGCTTATCCAGACCAATGTACGATCATCCGCCCAAGTGGGATTTATGGAACTTCAGTTGCACGCTTGGAAAAAATGGCACGATCTATGTCCAGTTATCCAAATCTGTACTGGTCGAATCGGATTCATATTGAAGACTTGTCACGTTTTATGACGGAGATGATTCACGTGGAACATCTTGAATCTTCATATATTTTGACCAATAACCAGCCACAACTGTTGCATGAAGTTCTGCAATGGTTTCAGCAGCAGATGAGATTGCCTTTATTAAAGGTAGAAAGTGAGCAGGTGACGGGGAAGAAACTATATGCTACCCGTATGCAAAAAATGGGATATGAGTTAAAGCATCCGGACTGTTATGAGGATTATTTGGAATTGATGAAGTTATCCACTCATCTTACATAAAGTTGAGTTCCCTCTCCTTTTAGGAGAGGGTTAGGGAGAGGTAAGTTTTTAAACATTTTCTCTCATCCTTCTCGCGAAGCAGTGTCTTTCATCCCAGAGAGAGGGTGCTTAAATAATCTTACTTTTTCTTCCGTTTCGCACGCTTCTTGGCTTGTTCAGCTGCCAAGGCATCTAAAGCTTCTTTCAATTCTTCATCAGTAAAAGCTGTAAGGTTATGAAGCATTTGCAGCTTCACTTCGTCCAATACCAGATCCGCATACTGAGCGATATTTTTGAAGCCTTCATCAAAGACAATCGCATTGTCTTCATTAGTACTAATATAACCTTTTTGAGTTAGCGTTTTGATAAAGCTTTGGAACAGCGCCTTATCAAAGAATTCTGGTGAATTGAATTCATACAGTACAGACAAACGCTGACCTACCAGATGGCTTAATTCTTCAACCTGACGGGTGGAGATATTGCCTGAACCACGTTGGGTAATCAGTGCCAGCGTCATGTAATAGCGCTCGATACTTTGCATGACAGGTGCAGCCAAAACTTCTAGCTGATGATGCGCTTCGCTGTTTGGTGTAGGTGCTACCAGATTTTCACCATCCTGTGCAATCAGCTTCGCTGCAATCAAGGCATCAATATAAGCGTTTACTGGTACCTTGATTTCATCTTCATGCCATTTCAGGAACAGTTCAGCTTTCAGGAATGGATACAGCGTGCTGCTGATATTTACCAGATCATCACGGCGAATAATGCCATTATGATTTACCAAGGCGGCTACCAGTGACGGTAATACAAAGGCATGCACAATATTGTTACGGAAGTAGGTCAGTAAAATCGCCTGATTATCTTCGATGGCGATAATATTGCCCAGCACATGATTGACGCGTTTGATCAGTTTCAACTTCATTGCATAGGCAATGATTTCTTTCCCTGATAACGGCGTCACTTGCATACGTTCATCATATGGCAAAGACGTCAGCAGATTACGATAAGTATCTAACTGTTTGATACAAATCGCCTCATCCAGCGTGTGTTTTGGTGTTGCTAATAAAATGAGTGACAGCAGGGATACCGGGTTAATGACGGCTGCACGGTTAATATTTTCCAGAATCGCCTGTGCAGAACTATTCACTGCTTCAGATACTGCTGGCGGGATCGGATCATCATTCTTTTCAATCTTGATTTCATCTGCACCATGCTGTTTCAGCATGTCATCCAGAAACACGGGTTCACCAAAATTCAGATGTACCTTACCGAAAATACGTTCAATCTTGCGCAAGGTTTTTAGAATGCCAAAAATAGATTCTGCTTCTTTTTCCTTACCGTTCATTTCACCCACATAAGTTGCACCTTCCATCAGACGTTCATAGCCGATATAGGTGGGTACAAATACGATAGGCTTCGCTTTGCCACGCAAATGACCATGCACGGTCATTGCCAGCATGCCGGTTTTCGGTGGCAACAGACGACCGGTACGTGAACGGCCACCTTCAATAAAGTATTCCAGTGGAGTATTACGTGACAGAACGCTATACAGATATTCTTTGAAAACTGTCGTATAGAGTGCATTACCGCGGAAAGTACGGCGGATAAAGAAGGCACCACCGCCACGCAAGATCTGGCCAACAAATGGCATGTTCAGGTTATCACCCGCTGCGATGTACGGCACCATCAAACCACGACGATAAATCACATAAGATAATAACAGGTAGTCGATATGACTACGGTGACATGGTGCATAGACAATTTCATAGTCTTTCGCCAGTTCACGTACCGTACTGAAGTTATGTACATCAATGCCGTCGTAGAGCTGAGTCCAGAGACGGGTCAGGGCCTTATCGGCAAAACGTACGGTTGAGTTGGAGTAATCTGATACGATTTCATTTAAATAACCAATGGCACGGCGTTCAGCTTCATCCACACTGATCTTGCTGCGGATACTTTCATTACGGATAGCCGCCTGCACATCTGGAGATTTGATCAGACCCTGCATCACATTACGGCGATCTGAAAGGTCAGGTCCCAGCACTACTTCTCGTTGGGCATCCAGATAGTCATTCAAGGTGCTGACAATATAAGTTGCTGGAGACAGGTTCGGATGTGTCACTTTGGCATGATCAATGAGTGCACGCAGAGACTGTGCTTCATGGAACTCCAGATAAGACTGACGACCATGCAGACCAATATTCAACAGCTGTTTCATCTTACTTGGTGTTGACCAGGTATCGGTAAATAACAATTTGAACCAGGAATCTTCTTTCTCTGGTTCACGGCCCCATAGTACGGTCACCGGAATCAGTTCCACATCCAGTTCTGGATTCTGTTCCAGTACTTCAATCAGACGCAGCAGGCGTGGTGGAAAAGCATGTGGCGGCGAGCTCAGCAGATTGCTTTCATCATGATATTGCAGGAACAATACCGAAGCTTTTTCCCGGCGCGTACCTAAATCCATTGGATCAAGTGCAGCAGGCAATTTGAGACGACGGGTTTCACCGTCTACCACCAGCGCATTACTGCGAGAATGGTTTTGCAGAACATAGCAGACAATCTTTTTCTGATCTTGCTGGTCAGCCGCTGGAGCAGGAACTTCCGTTGGTACTTCCCCAAGTACATGCGGGGTAACCACAAGTTCAAGCATCTTACTTGAAAGCTTGCGATACATTTGACCAAAGCCACTCTTGGACATACCTACTCCTAATTTTACTGACCAGAACCACAGGATTTCTGAGGGGGATCTATTTTGATAGATTGTATTTGAAAACAATATGTCATTTTCTAACAAATTCTACAAAAATTCTTTGATTTTAACGTGAAAAAACGTTTTTTTTATCGGAACATCTACAAAGTGAATGACAGGTCAGTCAGTCAATCTCTAGGGATTTACTCAGAATTTATGGCAGAATATTACCAGAAATGAAGCACATTGTTATTTTTCCAATTTTGGATATCCCGAACATCGTATAGGTTGCCTATGAATGTCTTAACACAAGAACTGGTTGAATTGCTTAGCCTGGAAAAGCTGGAAGAGAATATTTTCCGTGGAATTAGCCGTAACCTGGTAGGCAAGCGCGTATTCGGTGGGCAGGTGTTAGGACAGGCTTTGCGTGCTGCATCGTATACGACAGATCGTCCAGCACATTCATTGCATGCCTATTTCCTGTTTGGAGGAGATGTCAATGCACCGATTATCTATGAAGTAGATCGTATTCGTGATGGCAAGAGTTTTGCCAGTCGTCAGGTGCGTGCGATTCAGCATGGCCGTACTATCTTTATGTGTATGGTGTCTTTTGCCGAACCAGAAGAAGGCTTGAACTATCAGATTTCTGAACCAGAATATCCCTCAGTCGACAGCCTGAAAAATGAGGCAGAACTGAAGCATCAGATTGTTGAATTCGTACCGGAAAATGTCCGTGCTTCATTTATGCGTGATCGCCATGTAGAAATTCGTCCTGTGATGCCGGTGAATCCATTCCAGCCGCAACCGGAAGCGCCAAATTATGCGCATTATATCCGTACCCATGGCCAAGTCGCTCCGGAAGTTGATGAGGTTTCGCTGCATCAGGCGATTGCTGCCTTCTACTCAGACTTTACCTTGATGACGACAGCATTGCGTCCACATGGTCTGAGCTATATTTCACCAAACCTGCAATGTGCCAGCATCGACCATGCCATGTATTTCCATAAGCCATTCCGGGCCGATGAATGGATGCTTTATGACATGGATGCGACAGTGAGTGCCAGCTCACGTGGCCTGAACTTTGGTCGTATGTGGCAGAATGGGGAACTGGTCTGTAGTACTACCCAGGAAGGTCTCATCCGTCTGCGGGAAATTGAAACCCAGTAAGATTCAAAATAAAAAAGCCGGATTAGAGTTCCGGCTTTTTTATGGGTGTGATTTGAAGTTAGTGGCAATGTGGAACATCATTGCTTGAATGCTTATGGCAACCTTGCTGTTCTTTACCGCCCGAAGAATGTGCAAAAACCTGCCCGATGCTGCAAATGAGTGCAACAGCAATGATCATTTTTTTCATGAACGTATATTTCCTTTGTATAAAACCAGTTTATTGCACTGATTAAGCACATCGCGTGCCAAAATTCGGTACATCACCATATGGATTAAATGAATAATAAAAGATATTTTGCTGTAAAGCGTTTATAAAATTTTACTCGATTATCCGAAACTTGCATGGCATAGTGCCGGATAAGTTCAATATTAAAATGTCCATGAAGATGAGCTTAAATACGCAGATTCTAGTTGCCGCAGTATTGGGTGTCCTGTTTGGTTTTTTATTAAATCTTTTCCCGCAAACGACGTTTGAAGAGCTCAGCCTGTATGGTCTGGGTATCATGAGCAGCATCTTCATTGGTTTGCTAAAAATGTTGCTGGTTCCACTGATCTTTAGCTCGATTGTGGTTGGAGTATCGAATCTGCAAGCTGGTGGTCAGCTGAGCCGAACCTGGAAAATTACCTTGGCATGCTGTGTCACCACGACCACCCTGGCTTTAATCTTGGGATTGGCTTGTGCCCATCTGTTTGATGTGGGCAAGGGTGTCGATGTAGTAATGTTTCAGGATGCCATGGCTCAGCATAAAACTCCGGATACCTTAACGCCGTCTTCATTCTTTACCAACTTTATTCAGAATACCCTGATCAATCCGTTTAAGGCCTTTGCCGATGGTAATGTGCTGGCAGTGGTGGTCTTTGCACTCTTTGTCGGTGTGGCACTGGTGGCAGGGGGAGACAAGTTCCGGACGGTACGTAAGCTCAGTATACAGTTCTTTGACATCATGATGCTGATGATTGGCTGGGTCATGAAACTGGCGCCATTCGGGATTTTTGCGCTACTGGCCAAGCTGATTGCCACTGAAGATATTTCGGTGCTGAGCCGTCTGGCAGAGTTTGCTGCGGTAGTAACAGGCACCACCATTTTCCACGGTCTGGTAGTTCTACCATTATTGTTGTGGATCTTCGGGAAAATGAACCCGATTACCTTTTTCAAAGGCACTCGCGCAGCCTTGATTACCGCTTTTGCGACCAGTTCCAGTTCTGCAACCATGCCTTTATCCATGAAATGTGCCCAGGAAAATCTGGGAGTACGTCCACATACAGCAGGCTTTGTCATTCCGCTTGGGACTCAGCTAAACATGGATGGTACGGCACTGTATGAAGCCGCAGCAGCTTTGTTTATTGCCAACCTCATGGGACTTGATCTGACGTTGGGGCAGCAATTGGTCGTGTGTGCCACAGCAATGATTGCATCTTTAGGCGCACCGGGTATTCCAAGTGCCGGAATGGTGACTATGATCATGGTACTGCAATCAGTGGGTCTACCTGCAGAAGCCATTGCGATCCTGTTGCCGATTGACCGACTGCTCGATACGGTCAGGACTGTGGTGAATGTGCAGGGTGATATGATGATCAGTGTCGTGGTTGACCGACATACCCGTGAACCGCAGCTGGATCAGTCCATCTCTAGTTGAGGATTGAAAACTATCTCCCACAGATGTCCATCTGGATCCTGAAAATAGCCTGCATAGCCGCCATAAAATGTGGCCTGTGCAGCTTTCACAATCTTGGCTCCAGCTTTTTCAGCCTGAGTCATGACCTGATCGACATCTAATGGGCTATACACATTATGTCCCAAGGTCATTTGAGTGGGACACATCGGGCTCGGTTCGAGTCCGGTATCATGCTGGATGCTGCTTTGCGGCCATAAAGCCAGTTTTAATCCAGCCTGTAGTTCAATAAATGCGACTGCGCCACATTCAAATTCTTTGCCAACAATGCCTTTACTGGGAAAGCCCAGCCCATCACAATAAAAGCGTAGTGCAGCCTCCAGGTCGCGAACACCGAGTGTAATCACTGAAATCCGTGCTTGCATGAGCTCATCCTTATGGTCATGTCTATAGCTTTATCTTAGGTCAAATAAAAAGCAGGGAAATGACCCCTGCTGTTAGAAATTGTAATAAGAGGAGAGCTTAGGCGACTTTTAAACCTGCCCGTTTGGCCGCAGGGGAATGCTCAAGATAATACAGGGCACCATCGGTACTGCCTTCATGCACCGGGTCATACCATGGCATCAGATAGCCGAGTTGCTGAGAAACCAGCCATAGGGGGTTCGGTAACAAACGATTATCCTGCTGTGAAATACGGAACCATTCTTTCCAGATCCAAGGTTTATACACCGCTGGTTTCAGCTGCTTAAAACGAGGGTCTTGTGCCAACAAGCGTGCTGCACCGTCGACCCACAGACCAATTACTCCAATAATCACCACCACACTTAAATAGTAGCGGGCAATATATCCGCCACCAAGATGACGATATAAGTCAAATGCCACACTGCGATGCTCAATTTCTTCTGCGCCATGGCATTTCACCAAATCTAGCATATTTGCATCAGCACCAAGCCGTTCCCATTCGGTGTTATAGAGCGCATATTTACCAAGGACACATGTCATATGCTCTACAGTTGCGACGATACCAAGCCGGAACAGATCCCATTGATGTTCTGCGATTTTAGGAATTTTCAGACCAAGCGGCTGATCAGCCAGCAATTGATTGAACAGGAAATCCATAATGTCCAGATTGCGCTGGATATCAATCTGGCGTTCAGATAGATACTCTTTATTGGCCGAATTATGTGCCTGAGCATGCATGGCTTCCTGACGGATAAAAGCCCGTACATCATGCTTTAATTTTTCATCGGTGATCTGAGCGAGAACCTTGTTATACAGGCGACAGAACCAGAATTCACCGGCCGGCAGAATATTATTAATTTCATTCACAAAGTAACTGGCAAAAGGCTGATTTGGAATCCAGTAAATCGGGGTAGCCTGCCATTCAAACTTAACTTTGCGTGGTTGGATAAAATAGGAAATTGAAGAGCCAATTTTTGTTGTTTTAAATCGTGAGAGTAAAGACATGGGTGGATCCATCACTGCTTGATCAATACAGTATGGAAAAAATGTCCCGAATCGCTGCAGGCAATACGAGACATTATTTTGTCACTTAGATCACATCAGACTTATTTTGGCTGTTCTTGTTCGACAATCTCTGTTTGATCAGCTTCAACCGGCTCATCCAGATTATTTAATTCACTCGCAGTAATTTCATGATCTGGGTCTGAGTCAGTTTCATCTTCTAGTTCAACAGATTCAATCGGTTCATCAGCTTCGTTTAAATCATGGATTGACGCTTCTGGAATACTATCCAGATCAAATTCCGTTGGTTGATCCAGGGTAAAGTTCAGACGACCGGCCATCACACTTGCCAGTTCTTCCAGACCTTCTTTATTTAAAGAGGAAAATAATTGAATCGAGAAGTTCAGCTTCATTTTATTTAATGTTGCTTTGACTTCCTGCAAGGCTTTGGACGCAGGACCACGATTCAGCTTGTCTGATTTGGTCAACAAGACATGCACGAACAGGTGACGTGAATAGGCCCATTCCAGCATCATCACATCAAAGTGTTGTAGCGGATGACGGATATCCATCAGCAGCACCAGACCTTGCAGGCTCTTACGGTGAATCAGATAGTTTTCCAGTTCTTTCTGCCAGACAATTTTCATGGCTTCTGGGACAGCTGCGTAGCCATAACCCGGTAAATCGACCAGACGCTGATCCGGATTGCCAAGGCTAAAGAAGTTGATCATCTGGGTACGGCCTGGTTTTTTGGAGGCACGGGCCAACTGTTTCTGATTGGTCAGGGCATTGATGGCACTGGATTTACCCGCATTGGAGCGACCGGCGAATGCCACTTCATAACCTGTATCTTCAACACACAGATTAAGTTTGGGTGCACTCATTAAAAATTCAGCTTTGCGCAGCCAATTGAGCGAGCGCACAGAGTATTCAGTAATCGCAGGATCGACTTTTTTGGTATAGCTAATCTTTTGCTTTGGGGCAGCAGCTGCCTTACTGTTTTTCGATTTTCCTCTGCTGTGGTGCATGGCTCAACTTCAAACTTAAATTTACAAGCAGCTATTATAAAGGAAGTCGCTTGGGCAAGCGAACTTTCAATGCAAGACTTGGTAAGCAGAAAGTGAAAACTAAAGATTGATCAGGCCGATTGGTGACTGGATGCTGTAATGGCCTTGCGGTGGTATTACCACTTCACTGAGCGTGTATTGTTCCAGGCTGGCATAAAACTGCTCTACGGCATCATCTAAAATGCCTTTTAAACCACAATTTTTACGCAGCACACAGGGTGGGGTATTGCATTCTACCACTTGGCTATCCTGTTGCAGGATACGCACGACTTGACCCAATGGTATTTTTAAGGTGAGCGGATTCATGCGAATGCCGCCGCCTCGCCCACGAGTAGTGATGAGCCAGTCCTGCTTTGCCATAAAATGTACGATTTTCATGGCATGGTTCTCTGACACCTGCAGCTCATTCGCGAGTTCCGCAATGGTATACGGCATTTCTTTCGGCTGAGCGATGTACATAAGAATCCGTAAGGCGTAATCGGTAAATTTATTTAACTGCATTATAAATCTAGAGTTTTCATACAAAGCAGGGCTAGTCTAACACAGCCAGACTAGCCCTTGCTTGATTTCAGTTTAAGCTGACTGCTTAGTGGCGAACGCCACCAGTACCAAAGGCTTCACTGTGAATATTTTCAGCAGGAATACCTCGTGCAACCAGCGCTTTGTGTTGTTCTGCCATAAACGGCATTGGGCCGCATAGATAGTAATCAGCATTTTCTGGTAATAAAGCACGATCAACTGTACTCAGATCCAGACGGCCTGCTACATCATAGTCTTCACCCAGTTTGTCACCTTGGTGTGGGAATTCGTAAGCAGTCAGCGTGCTTAAACGTGGGTATTTGGCTTTCAAATCATGAATGTGCTGTTTCATGGCATGCACCTGTTTGCTACGGCAGGCATGAATGAAAGTCACAGGTTGTGGCATATCCAGAGTTACCAACTGATTTAACATGGCTACCATTGGAGTTAAGCCCACACCGCCACTGATAAATACATTACGTTTGTTTGGATCAATCAGGTAGAAATTACCTGTTGGTGCAGACACTTCAATTTCTGAGCCTTCTGCCAAGCTATGTAAAGTATTAGATACCCAGCCTGGAACCAAATCACCTTTTTGATCTTCACGCTTTACTGAAATACGCAGGTATTCATCTTGAGGACAAGTTGAAAGCGTATATTGACGTGGTTGTCTCAAATTCAGTTCAGGCACAAACACACGTACAGAAATATACTGACCTGCTTCATACTTCGGTAATGGTCCGCCGTCGACTGGTGCCAGGTAGAACGAAGTGATCTCTTCACTTTCTACTACTTTCTTGGCAATTTTGAAATTGCGCCAGCCTAACCAGCTACCTTTAGTCTGTTCATGTTGATCATAAATCGCTTTTTCAGTCGCAATGAACAGGTCTGCTAATTGTCCATATGCAGTAGTCCACGCATCAATCAGTGGATCATCCATAGAAATATTGAGTACTTCACTGATTGAATGCAGCAGGTTTTCCCCAACAATGCCGTAATCAGGTGCTTTAATATTTAAGCTGACATGTTTGTGCGCAATGAGTTCAACCACAGGTAACAGCACAGAAGGATCTTCGATATTTTCAGCATATGCTAAAACTGCACCTGCCAAGGCTTGCGCCTGAGCACCGCTACGCTGGTGACCCATGTTGAAGGTTTCTTTTAGATCAGGGTTATTGTTTAACATACGGTTATAAAAATAACCGGTTAAAGCAACCCCATTTTCACGAAGCACAGGTACTGTAGCTTTTACTAAGTCAATTTGCTGTGGAGTCATAGCAGATCTCTCATGGCTGTTATTTATAAGATGTATTTAAAATACATCTTTAAGGATATATTCACAATACATCTTTAATTAAAAACCATGAAAAAATTATGGGATATTAAAATATCCCATAAAAATAAAGAAAATAATCGGAGAAAGAAGGGCTATCTCTTACCAAATAATGACCCTAATAAACCACGGACAATTTTCTGGCCGGTAGTGCTACCCAAAGTGCGTGCGGCACTTTTAGCAAAGGTGCCAACAATGTCTTGGGTGAACTTTTCACGCTGTTTCGCTGCACGTTCAGCTTCTTTCTGCTGTTCGCGTGCAAGACGTTCCTGTTCGCGGGCTTGCTGCTTAGCAAATGTTTCCTGCTCTTTTGCGACTTGTTTGGCATACGCTTCTTGTTCTTTGGCTTGCTGTTTGGCAAGTTCCGCAGCCTGAAGCTGTTGCTGGCGTTCAGTGACTTTGTTTTGCAGCATTTCATGCGCACTGTCACGATCAACTTGCTGTTCATAAATCTCAGCCACAATGCTTTGTTGCATTAAAGTTTTGCGTTCTTCAGGAGAAATGGGGGTAAAAGAGGAGTGTGGCGGCATCACCCAGCCGCGTTCTACAATTTGCGGTGTGCCTTTTTCATCCAGACAGCTAATCAGTGCTTCACCGACAGCCAGTTCGGTAATGGCATCCTGAACTTTAAATTCTGGATTAGCTCGAAAAGTATCTGCCGCCGTTTTTACCGCTTTTTGGTCTTTAGGGGTAAAAGCACGTAAAGCATGTTGCACCCGATTGCCGAGTTGGCCTAAAACGCTTTCGGGTAAATCAAGTGGATTCTGAGTGACAAAGTAAATCCCCACACCTTTAGAACGAATCAAACGCACCACCTGTTCAATCTTTTCTTGCAGGGCAGGGCTGGCATTATCAAACAGCAAATGGGCTTCATCAAAGAAGAACACCAGTTTAGGTTTATCCAGGTCGCCGACTTCCGGTAACTGTTCAAACAGCTCTGAAAGCATCCATAGCAAGAAAGTGGCATACAGCTTAGGTGTGTTCATCAGCTTGTCAGCAGCAAGCAAGTTGATATTGCCATGACCTTGACTGTCGGTTTGTAAAAAATCCATCAGATCCAGCGCTGGTTCACCAAAGAATTGCTCACCACCTTGATCAGCCAAGGCAAGCAGATTGCGTTGAATCGCGCCCAGACTGGCAGGAGACAGATTGCCATAGTCCGCTTTAAAATCTGCGGCATGTTCGCTGACATAACTGATCATTGCCTTTAAATCTTTAAAGTCGATCAGTAATAGTCCCTGATCATCAGCAATACGGAAAATGGCGGAGAGCACACCTTCCTGAGTGTCGTTCAGATTCAAAATACGGGCAAGAAGGAGGGGGCCAATCTCGGAAATGGTGGTGCGAATCGGATGGCCTTGCTCGCCAAATAAATCCCAGAACACCACAGGCGACGCTGAAAAAGGGATGGACTCGATATTCAGGCTTTTAATGCGTTCATCAAATTTGGGGTTGTTTTCCCCGGCTTTCGCCAAGCTGGAAACATCACCCTTGGCATCGGCCAAAAATACCGGTACACCAATTCGGGAAAAACTTTCTGCCAGTACCTTTAATGTTACGGTCTTACCGGTACCGGTTGCACCGGCAATCAGGCCATGACGGTTGGCAAGCTGAGAATGCAGCACGATATCCTGGGTGGTATCGGCGGTTTTTTTAGCGATTACGATTGGTGTACCCATATAATTTCCTATTGTTATTTATTCATTTTTAACTTTTTTCATGTTTTGTAGTGCGTGCTGAATGTCGTCAATCAGATCTTCCGGATGTTCTAATCCAATACAGAAGCGTACCAGGAAGCCTTCTTTCAAATGTGAATGTTCAAGCACGCGCATATCTTTTAAGTTATATAGCATGACCAGGCTAACAGGACCACCCCAGCTAAAACCAAGCTTAAACAGTTTTAAGCTGTCACAAAAACTGCGGATATCTTGCAGTTCATATTTACTGTCAAAAATTACACTGACCAGGCCGGCACTATGACCTTCCTTGCAAATTTCTTTCCAGTATTGATGGCCTGCGCTATGCGGATCGGCTGGATGCAGTACCTGCACAAATTCCGCTTGCTGTTTTAACCAGGTGAGAATGTTGAGTGCACTACTGGATTGATGTGCATAACGCAGCTGCATGGAAGCAAGACTACGTTGCACCTGAGCAACGTCATCACCTGAGACAGCAATGCCTTGAATGGCATGTGCGCGGAATAATTGGTGATGCAGTTCTTTATCACGCGTGACCACTGAACCCATCAGAATGTCACCACCACCGCTTGGATATTTGGTCAGCGCATGTACGGATAAATCTACACTCAGGTGTTCATCACCAAAATCAAAGGCATTAAAGGCCAGACCCGCGCCCCAGGTATTGTCCAGTGCAGTCAGAATATTGTGTGCCTGAGCTTTCTTCACGAGGCCATTTAAATCCGGAAATTCCAGTGTGACTGAGCCAGCTGCTTCCAGCCAGATCAGTTTGGCTTTATCTGAAGGATTAAAGCTTTCCAGGCATAATGGATTATAAACTTGTACCTGAATGCCATAACGTGTTTCCAGGTTGCGTAGATGCTCCATGTTTGGGCCATAAATATTGTCCGGTACCCAAACTTCCTCTCCCTGACTTAAAAAACAGCAATTCACGAGATTAATCGCAGATAAACCGCTAGGTGCAAGCAGGTGATAGAGCCCACCTTCGAGCTGGGCAATGTTATCGCCTAAGGTAAATGTGGTTGGGGTACCATGTGTGCCATAGCTATAGTCATAATCATCGGTCCAATGGCGATTAAACAGGGCATCGGTATTGTTAAAAATAATGGTTGATGCACGATAGAGGGGAGGTTGAACCGTCGAAATGTACTGAGGGGCCTTTCGTGGTGCATGAATCAGGGCGGTTTGAGGATTTTTTTTCATGCTGCAGCTCATATCTGGAGTCAAAAACAGCTTTAGCTTAAGAGAATCTTTGCTTTAGCGCTACTTGCGTTATCAATTGTTTAAAAACCTCACATAAAATAAAAAGTTGGCTTCATTTTTGCAAAACCTAGCCTATATAGATACAAGAACAGGTTCGAGCGCATGAAGTCGCATTTACGAGTACATTATTTTCAGCATATTGCTGGTGAAGGTTACGGTAGTTGTCATGAATTTTTAAAGCAGCATCAGGCGCAAATTACAGCGACTGAATTCTTTGCTTTACCTGTGGATCGTCCTTTGGAAATAGAAGCGCTACCTGCAGTAGAAGAAGTAGATTTGCTCATTATTATGGGCGGGACCATGAGTGTAAATGATGAAGCAAATTTCCCCTGGTTGAAAATAGAAAAACGCTGGTTACGTCGTTACTTGTCCCAGGGGAAGCCAGCGATTGGTTTGTGTCTAGGCGGACAGCTGATTGCCAATGCCTTGGGGGCAGCAGTTAGTTATAACCCGGAACAGGAACTGGGGTGGATGTCTGTCAGTAAAGTGGCCAATGTGCCAGCAGACTGTTTTAGTTTACCTGAGCAATTCCGGATCATGCAGTGGCATAGCGAGACCTTTGAAATTCCCAAAGGGGCGGTACATCTGGCAGAAAATGAAGCCTGTCGCAACCAGATGTATCAATTGGGCAAAAATGTTCTCGGTTTCCAGTTCCATCCAGAAATAACCCCGGAAACCTTGGCCCTGTTTTTAGAAGATGAAGACGAGTTGCTAAAATTTTCAGGAAAATATGTGCAGCCTGTGCATGAGCTCAGAAAAAGCCCAAAATCTAATTTTATTGAAGGAAATCAAATACTAAATCGCGCAATCGAATATGTGGTAGAGAAATCAGCCTGACGGGTGAAAAACAAACTCTTGATTTAGCAACCAAATTGATTTGCAGATGAAAACTATAAAAGGCATTTGCTTATGCATTAAACAATGGCTATAATAAGCCACCCTTCGATAGGAAGGATGTTAACTGCGAAGAAAGTAGTTAACTATCGTTACAGTCGTGGCATCGATCATGACCTTAGTGATAATTCACTGCTCTTGACACTTACCTCAAAAATTAGTGGGGTGAGATGCGTCAAGAGTGATTCTTTATATATTTGGCTTGGAGTTTACTGGTATGTCTAACCAGAGAATTCGTATCCGTCTTAAGTCTTTTGATCACCGTCTAATTGATCAATCAGCTCAAGAAATCGTAGAAACAGCAAAACGTACTGGCGCACAAGTTTGTGGTCCAATTCCAATGCCTACACGCATTGAGCGTTTTAACGTTTTAACATCACCACACGTAAACAAAGACGCGCGTGACCAGTACGAAATTCGTACTTACAAGCGTTTGATCGACATCGTTCAACCTACAGACAAAACTGTAGATGCATTGATGAAGTTAGATCTTGCAGCTGGTGTTGATGTTCAGATCGCATTGGGTTAAGGCTTTCGGGTTAATTAACGCTCTAAGTTAATTAGGCCGCTTTTTTAGAGGTTTATGCACATGGCTATTGGTTTAGTCGGTCGCAAGTGCGGTATGACACGTATCTTTACAGATGCTGGTGTTTCTGTGCCTGTTACAGTGATTGAGGTTGATCCTAACCGCATCACTCAAATCAAAACGCTTGAAACTGATGGTTATCAAGCGATTCAAATCACTACTGGTGAACGTCGCGAATCTCGCGTAACTAACGCTCAGAAAGGTCACTTCGCTAAAGCGGGTGTTGCTGCTGGTCGTCTGGTTCAAGAATTCCGCGTTTCAGAAGCTGAGCTTGAAGGTCGTGAAGTTGGTGGTACGCTTACTGTTGAGTTGTTCCAAGTAGGTCAAATCGTTGACGTAACTGGTACTTCTAAAGGTAAGGGTTTCCAAGGTGGTGTTAAGCGTTGGAACTTCCGTACTCAAGATGCTACTCATGGTAACTCTGTTTCTCACCGTGTTCTAGGTTCTACAGGTCAAAACCAGACTCCTGGTCGCGTGTTCAAAGGCAAAAAAATGGCTGGCCATTTAGGTGCTGAACGCGTAACTACACAGGGTCTTGAAATCGTTGCTATTGACACTGAACGTTCAGTTCTAGTGGTTAAAGGCGCGGTTCCTGGTGCTACTGGTGGCGACGTAACTGTTCGTCCTACGATCAAGGCCTGAGGGGAAATAACGTGAATTTAAATACTGTTTCCGGCTCTGCTGTTGAATTATCAGAAGTTGCGTTCGGTCGTGAATTTAATGAAGCTCTTGTACACCAAGTTGTTACAGCTTACCTAGCTGGTGGTCGTCAAGGTTCTAAAGCTCAAAAATCACGCGCAGACGTTTCTGGCGGTGGTAAAAAACCATTCCGTCAAAAAGGTACTGGCCGCGCTCGTGCTGGTTCTATTCGTAGCCCAATCTGGGTTGGCGGTGGTAAAACTTTTGCTGCTCGTCCACAAGACTGGTCTCAAAAAGTAAACCGTAAAATGTACCGCGGTGCTATGCAATGCATCCTGGCTGAACTTGTTCGTCAAGATCGCTTAGTTTTAGTTGAAGAGTTTGCTGTTGCAGCTCCAAAAACTAAAGAATTGCTTGCAAAACTTAACGACTTAAATGCGACTCGTGCATTGATCGTTACTGATGCTGTTGATGAGAACTTGTATCTAGCTGCTCGTAACCTTCCACACGTAGATGTGGTCGATGCGACTGCAATCGATCCTGTTAGCTTGATCGCGTTCGATAAAGTTGTTATGTCTGTAGCTGCTGCTAAGAAAATTGAGGTAGAACTCGGATGAACAACGAACGTTTATATCAAGTCCTGCAAGGACCTGTTTTCTCAGAAAAAGCACAAGTTTTAGGTGAAACTGCTGGTGTTCAAGTTTTTAAAGTTGCTACTGATGCAACTAAACTTGAAATCAAAAAAGCAGTTGAGCAATTGTTTGGTGTTCAGGTTGTTAAAGTTAACACTACGATCACTAAAGGTAAAACTAAACGCTTTGGTAAAACTATCGGACGTCGTTCTGATGTTAAAAAAGCATACGTCACCCTGAAAGCTGGCCAAGATGTAGAAATGGCTGACTTGGGCGATGCCGCTGAAAGCGCAGCGGAATAAGGACGAAAACTATGCCTATTCAAAAATGTAAGCCAACGTCTCCAGGACGTCGCTTTGTAGAGAAAGTCGTTCACGACCATCTTCACAAAGGTGCTCCTTATGCTCCACTAGTTGAAGCTAAAAAACGTACTGGCGGCCGTAATAACAACGGTCACATTACGACTCGTCACGTTGGTGGCGGTCACAAGCAACACTACCGTATCGTAGACTTCAAACGTAACAAAGACGGCATCCCAGCTGTAGTTGAGCGTATCGAATACGATCCAAACCGTTCTGCGCACATTGCGTTGTTGAAGTATGCTGACGGTGAACGTCGCTACATCATCGCGCCTAAAGGTTTACGCGCTGGTGATTCAGTACAGTCTGGTAACGATGCTCCAATTCGTCCAGGTAACTGCTTACCACTTCGTAACATGCCTATCGGTTCTACTCTTCACAACATCGAGCTTAAAATCGGTAAAGGCGCACAGTTAGTACGTTCTGCTGGTACATCTGCTCAATTGTTGGGTCGTGACGGTTCATACGCTATCATCCGTCTTCGTTCAGGTGAGATGCGTAAAGTACACGTTGAATGTCGCGCTGTGTTAGGTGAAGTATCTAACTCAGAAAGCAACCTTCGTTCATTGGGTAAAGCTGGTGCAGCGCGCTGGCGTGGCGTTCGTCCTACCGTTCGTGGTATGGCGATGAACCCGGTAGATCACCCGCACGGTGGTGGTGAAGGTCGTAGCAAAGGTATTCAACCTGTAAGCCCATGGGGTCAAAAAGCTAAAGGGTACAAGACACGTACCAACAAGCGTACGACTAAGATGATTATTCGCGACCGTCGCGTTAAGTAACAAGTAAAGGAATCTGACAATGCCTCGTTCTCTGAAAAAAGGCCCATTCGTCGATGCGCACTTGTTCGCTAAGGTTGAAGCGGCTATCGCGGCTAATAACCGTAAGCCGATCAAAACTTGGTCGCGTCGTTCGATGATCCTCCCGGATTTTGTTGGTTTAACAATTTCTGTACACAATGGCCGTAACCATGTTCCAGTGATCATCTCTGAACATATGGTTGGACACAAGCTTGGTGAATTTGCACCAACTCGTACCTACCGTGGTCACGGTGTTGACAAGAAATCTAAACGTTAATAGGTGCTATGATGGAAGTAACTGCTAAATTACGCGGTGCCGCTATCTCGGCACAAAAAGCTCGTTTGGTTGCAGATCTTATCCGCGGCAAATCTGTTGCGCACGCACTTAACATTTTGAACTTCAGCAACAAAAAAGCTGCAGTCCTAGTTAAGAAAGCGTTAGAGTCTGCAATTGCAAACGCTGAACACAATAACAGTTTAGATGTAGACGACCTTAAAGTTTCTACGATCTACGTTGATGAAGGCATGAGCCTGAAACGTATTATGCCACGTGCTAAAGGCCGTGCAGATCGTATTACTAAGCGTACTTGTCACATTACCGTTAAGGTAGGGGTTTGATATGGGTCAGAAGGTTCATCCAATCGGTATCCGCCTAGGTGTTGTGAAACGTCATAACGCTAACTGGTATGCGAGTCCGAAACAATACGCTGAATACTTGCTTAAAGATTTGCAAGTTCGTGAGTTTTTAACTAAAAAACTTAAGAATGCAATGATCAGCAATATTCTTATCGAACGTCCTACAGGCGCTGCTAAAGTAACTATTAGCACTGCTCGTCCTGGTATCGTTATCGGTAAAAAAGGCGAAGACATTGAGAAATTACAACGCGAATTAACATCTATCATGGGTGTTCCTGCGCAAGTAAGCATCAACGAAATCGATCGTCCAGACTTAGACGCACGTCTTGTTGCTGAAGCTATCGCTTCTCAATTAGAAAAACGTGTAATGTTCCGTCGTGCTATGAAGCGTGCGGTTCAAAACACAATGCGTGCTGGCGCTAAAGGTATCAAAGTTGAAGTTTCAGGCCGTTTAGGTGGTGCTGAGATCGCTCGTACTGAATGGTATCGTGAAGGTCGTGTACCTCTACATACACTTCGTGCAGACATCGACTATGCTACTATGCGTGCTGAAACTACTTACGGTACGATTGGTGTTAAAGTTTGGATCTTCCGTGGTGAGATCTTGGGCGGCATGAAACAAGTCATGAACCCAGCTCCAGCTGAAGAACGTCCAGCTAAACGCGGTCGCGGTCGTGGTGAAGGTCAAGAGCGTCGTGGTCGTCGCAATGATCGTTCTGCTGAAAAAGGAGAATAATCCATGTTGCAACCTAAACGTATGAAATTCCGTAAGGTGCAAAAAGGCCGTAACACTGGTCTTGCACACCGCGGTAGTTCAGTATCTTTCGGTACAATCGCTCTTAAATCAATTGAACGTGGTCAAATGACTGCGCGTCAAATTGAAGCAGCGCGTCGTACTATCAGCCGTCGTATTAAACGTGGTGGTAAGATCTTTATCCGTGTCTTCCCGGACAAACCTATTACTTCTAAACCTCTTGAAGTTCGTATGGGTAAAGGTAAAGGTTCTGTGGAGTACTGGGTTTGCCAAATCAAACCAGGTAAAGTCTTGTACGAAATTGATGGTGTTAACGAAGAATTGGCTCGCGAAGCATTTACGCTTGCAGCTGCTAAACTTCCGTTTAAAACCACTATCGTGACTCGGACGGTAATGTAATGAAAACTAAAGATCTACGTGAAAAGTCGGTAGAAGAGTTGACAGCTTTGCTTGATGAGCAACAGCTTAACCAATTCCGTCTTCGTATGGCGAAAGCAACTGGTCAATTGGGTAAATCGCACGAAGTGCAATTAACTCGCAAGACTATTGCTCGTATCAAGACCCTCCTTACCGAAAAACAGGGGAACGGACAATGAGTGAACAAACAGTCCGCACGTTAACAGGCAAAGTAGTAAGCGACAAAATGGACAAGTCTATTGTTGTGCTTATCGAACGTCGTGTTCAACACCCGTTGTATGGCAAATCAATCCGCCGTTCAACAAAATTACATGCTCATGATGAAAACAACACAGCTAAAACTGGTGATGTTGTAACAATCAAAGAAAGCCGCCCAATTTCTAAAACTAAGTCTTGGACTCTAGTTGAAGTTATTGAAGCAGCTGCTGAGTAATTAACGTTCTTGTTGCATCATCGGTCAAATTCGAGTACTCTTTGAGCCTTTCGAATTTGCGACCGGTGATGCTCGGTTTTGGAGTAGGGCAATGATTCAGACCGAAACTATGCTCGACGTAGCAGACAACAGTGGTGCTCGCCGCGTACAATGTATTAAAGTACTTGGTGGTTCACATCGTCGTTATGCTTCTGTTGGCGACATTATTAAAGTTACTGTAAAAGAAGCAATTCCACGCGCACGTGTTAAAAAAGGTGACGTGATGAATGCAGTTGTAGTTCGTACTAAATTCGGCATCCGTCGTCCAGATGGTTCAGTGATTCGTTTTGACGATAACGCTGCTGTTATTTTGAACAACAACAAAGCGCCGATTGCAACTCGTATTTTCGGACCAGTGACTCGTGAACTTCGTACTGAACAGTTCATGAAAATTATTTCATTGGCTCCTGAAGTTCTATAAGAGGCAATCATGGCTAAGATTAAAAAAGGCGATCAAGTAATTGTGATCGCAGGTAAAGAAAAAGGCAAACAGGGTACTGTTCTGTCTGTTTCAAATGACCAAGTGAAGGTAGAAGGTCTTAACCTGGTTAAGAAACATCAGAAGCCTAACCGAGCTACTGGCGCTGAAGGCGGCATCGTAACTCAAGAAGCTTCTCTTCACATCTCAAACGTGGCACTTTTTAATGCTACAACCCAAAAGGCTGACCGTGTTGGTTACCAAGTGATTGATGGCGTGAAAACTCGCGTATTCAAATCAAATGGTGAATCAGTGGCGGTAGCGAAGTAATAGGTTGAAAAAGGCAATGGCCAGACTTAAAGCACGTTACAACGACGAACTTAAAGCTCAATTACAAGAACAATTGGGTGTTAAGAATGTGATGGAGATCCCTCGCATCACTAAAATCACTATCAACATGGGTGTTGGCGCAGCTGCTGCTGACAAGAAACTCCTTGATGGTGCTCTTTCTGATATGCAAGCTATCGCTGGTCAAAAACCAGTACTTACGTTAGCTCGTAAATCTATCGCTGGTTTCAAAATCCGTGATGGTTGGCCGATTGGTTGTAAAGTTACTTTACGCGGCGAACGCATGTACGAATTCTTAGACCGTTTGATCTCTATTGCGATTCCTCGTATCCGTGACTTCCGTGGTTTCTCAGCGAAATCATTTGATGGTCGTGGTAACTACTCAATGGGTCTTAAAGAACAGATCATGTTCCCTGAGATCGATTTTGACAAGATTGACCGTATTCGTGGTATGGACATTACCATCACTACGACTGCTCGCACCGATGACGAAGGCCGTGCGCTTATGCGTGCATTCGGCTTCCCGTTCAAATAAGAGGTCGAAATGGCTAAGAAAGGTATGATTAATCGCGAATTGAAACGCGAAGCTACTGTTGCTAAATACGCTGCAAAACGTGCTGAATTAAAAGCTGTTATTGCTAACGTAAATGCATCAGACGAAGAACGTTTCGAAGCGATGATGAAATTACAAGCATTACCACGTAATGCATCTCCAGTACGTCTACGTAACCGTTGTGGTTTAACTGGTCGTCCTCATGGTTACTTCCGTAAGTTCGGTTTAAGCCGTAACATGGTACGCGAAAAAGTAATGCAAGGTGATGTACCTGGCGTTGTTAAGGCAAGCTGGTAAGGAGCACTATAAATGAGTATGCAAGATACCGTTGCCGACATGCTAACACGTGTTCGTAACGCACAAATGGCGAAGAAACAAACTGTTTCTATGCCTAATTCTAAGTTGAAGGTTGCTATTGCAAACGTTCTTCAACAAGAAGGTTACATTTCAAACGTAGAAGTTGCTGATGTTGAAGGCAAGGCAACTTTAACTATTACGTTAAAATATTTTGAAGGCAAACCAGTTATCGAAACTGTGAAACGCGTAAGCCGTCCAGGTCTACGTCAGTATCGCGGTAAAGATGCACTTCCAAGCGTTAAGCAAGGTTTAGGTATTGCAATTGTTTCTACAAGCAAAGGCATCATGACTGATCGCGCTGCACGTGCTGCAGGCATTGGTGGTGAAGTTATTGCTTTTGTTTCTTAATAGGTGATTCCTCATGTCTCGTGTGGCTAAAGCCCCAGTAACTGTACCTAACGGTGTAGCAGTTACTCAGAACGGCCGGCAGGTCGAAGTGAAAGGCACTAAAGGTACATTGTCTTTCAACCTGCATGCGCTGGTCGAGCTAAAACAGGAAGACGGTACTCTAGTTATTGCTCCTAAAGCTGAATCTAAAGACGCTTGGATGCAGGCTGGTACTGCTCGCGCTGTGCTTAACAACCTTGTTAAAGGTGTTAGCGAAGGTTTCGAACGTAAGTTACAACTTATCGGTGTTGGTTATAAAGCTGCGGTTAAAGGTAACATTGTTAACCTTAACCTTGGTTTCTCTCACCCGATTGACTACAACCTTCCTGAAGGTGTAACTGCAGAAACTCCTACAGCGACTGAAATTATCCTAAAATCTGCTGATAAAGCAAAATTAGGTCAAGTTGCTGCGGAAATCCGTGGTTACCGTCCACCAGAGCCGTATAAAGGTAAAGGTGTTCGTTATTCTGACGAAGTTGTACTTCGTAAAGAAGCTAAGAAGAAATAAGGCGCGAGGTTCTTATGAACGAAAAGAAACAATCCCGTTTGCGTCGTGCGAAAAGCACACGCTTGCACATCCGTGCATTGGGTGCGACTCGTTTGTGTGTAAACCGCACTCCGCGTCACATCTATGCTCAAGTTATCTCAGCAGATGGTGGCAAAGTATTAGCGCAAGCTTCTACATTAGACGCTACTCTACGTGCTGGTACAACTGGTAATGTTGAAGCAGCTCAAAAAGTAGGTGCTTTAATCGCAGAACGCGCTAAGGCAGCTGGTGTAACTAAAGTTGCATTTGACCGTTCTGGTTTCAAATATCATGGTCGTATCAAAGCCTTGGCTGATGCTGCTCGTGAAAACGGCTTGGAGTTCTAATCATGGCTAAAGTTGAACAAAACGAAGGTCTTGTTGAAAAGCTGGTTGCCGTTGATCGTGTAGCCAAAGTTGTTAAGGGTGGTCGTATCTTCTCTTTCACAGCATTGACTGTGGTAGGTGATGGTAATGGTCGCGTAGGTTTTGGTCGTGGTAAAGCACGTGAAGTTCCAGCTGCTATTTCTAAAGCACTTGAAGCTGCTCGTCGCAACATGATCACTGTAGATCTTGCTGGTACGACTTTACAACACCCTGTGAATGCTCGTCACGGTGCAAGCCGTGTTTACATGCAGCCTGCTTCTGAAGGTACTGGCGTAATCGCTGGTGGCGCTATGCGTGCCGTTCTTGAAGCTGCTGGTGTACACAACGTACTTGCTAAATGTTACGGTTCTACTAACGCTGCTAACGTAGTTAACGCGACTTTTAAAGGTCTGCGTGATATGACTTCTCCTGAGAAAGTTGCTGCGAAACGTGGTCTTTCAGTAGAACAAATTCAAGGGTAATAATCATGAAAACGATTAAAGTTACCCAGACTAAATCTGCATCGCATCGCTTGAAAAATCACAAGCTGAGCCTTAAAGGTTTAGGTCTGCGTCGTATTGGTCATACTGTTGAAGTGTTAGACACTCCATCTAACCGTGGTATGATCAACCAAGTCTACTATATGGTTAGTGTAGAGGAATAAGCCATGACTCTGCGTTTAAATACTATTGCACCTGCAGAAGGTGCTAAGCGTGACAACCTACGTCTAGGCCGTGGTATTGGTTCTGGCGTTGGTAAGACCGGTGGCCGTGGTGTCAAAGGTCAAAACTCACGTAAGAGCGGTGGTACTCGTCCAGGTTTCGAAGGCGGTCAAACAGCACTTTATCGTCGTTTGCCTAAATTCGGTTTCACTAGCCAACAGGCTTTGAAAACTGCTGAAGTACGTTTATCTGAGCTTGCTAAAGTTGAAGGCGACATCGTGTCTCTAGAAACTTTAAAAGCTGCGAACGTTGTACGTAAAGACATGACTCGTGCACGTATCGTACTTTCTGGTGAAATTACTCGCGCATTCACTGTACAAGGTGTTGTGTTGACTAAAGGCGCTAAAGCTGCTGTTGAAGCTGCTGGCGGTAAAGTCGAGGAGTAATCTCCAGTGTCTATGTCTCCTAGTTCTTCAGGTCATGTCAACATGATGAAAGGCCAACCATTTCATGTGAAATACCGTGAAATTATTCGTCGAATGATGTTTCTCATTGGTGCGTTGTTGGTGTTTCGACTGGGAGCACATATTCCAGTACCGGGCATTAACAATGCTGCGCTGGAGAATTTGTTTAATGCAAACCAAGGTACGATCCTTGGTTTGTTTAACATGTTCTCTGGTGGTGCATTGGAGCGAATGTCTATTCTTGCTCTTGGGATTATGCCATACATCTCTGCATCGATTATCGTGCAGCTGATGTCAACAGTCGTTCCTTCGCTGGAAGCTTTAAAGAAAGAAGGCGAGCAAGGCAAACGTAAAATAAATCAATACACACGACAGGGCACACTGTTCCTTGCATTTGTGCAAGCGGTCGGTATGTGCGCGGGCTTGATCAGCCAGGGAATTACCCTGACCTCTGGTCTGGCTTTTTATGTTCCTGCGGTAACCTCATTGGTTGCGGGGACCATGTTCCTGATGTGGTTGGGTGAACAGATTACCGAGCGTGGGGTGGGGAATGGTATTTCCATGATCATCTTCGCAGGTATTGTTGCAGGTCTGCCAACTTTGGTTATGCAGTCCCTGACTTCTGTCGATAATGGTCAGTCTAGTCTTATTGGTCTGGCGATATTTGCATTGTTATCCATCGCCGTGCTTGCAGCAATTGTGTTTATCGAGAAGGCGCAACGTCGTATTCCGGTCAACTATGCTCAGAAGCAGCAGGGTCGTCGCGTATTTACTGCACAGCAGACACATTTGCCATTAAAAATTAATATGGCCGGTGTGATTCCTGCAATTTTTGCAAGTTCATTGCTTTTGTTCCCAGCGAGCTTAGGTCAGTGGGTTGGCAGTGCGGATCCTGATGCAGGAATTATTAAGCGTAGTCTGCAAGATTTGGCATTGGTGTTGTCGCCTGGTCAGCCGTTGTATTTGGTGCTCTTTGGTGCGTTAATTATCTTTTTCTGTTACTTCTATACTGCGCTAGTATTTAGCCCGAAAGAAGTGTCAGAAAACTTGAAACGCAGCGGAGCTTACGTGCCTGGTATTCGTCCAGGTGAGCAAACTGCTCGTTACTTAGATCATATTCTCAATCGTTTGACCTTTATTGGCGCGATTTACATCACTGTCATCTGTTTAATGCCGATGATCTTGCAGAGCTCGTTTGGTATTCCATTCAGCTTGGGCGGAACATCGTTGCTAATCGTGGTAGTGGTGGTGATGGACTTTATGGCTCAGCTACAAGCACATCTCACTTCGCACCAGTATGACAATCAAACATTAATGAGAAAAACGACTGCTCATCCTAAGGGATAGCGCACTTAGAGGTTTCATCATGAAAGTACAAGCTTCTGTAAAGAAAATTTGTGGTAGCTGTAAAGTTATCCGTCGTAATGGGGTTATCCGCGTAATTTGTAGCGCAGAACCTCGTCATAAGCAGCGTCAAGGTTAATCTGATCAAGACCTGTTGATTTCAGTAGGCGAATTAGGTTATTATCCGCCCCTCAAGATTTTTGTGGGGCGGTTGATTATCTCTACTGCCTTTTTGGAGAAAATTGAATGGCTCGTATTGCCGGTGTAAACATTCCGGATAACAAGCATGCTGTTATCTCTCTAACGTATATCTTTGGTATTGGTCGCCATACTTCAAAAGCTATCTTAGCTGCTGCAGGTATTGCTCCAACGACTAAGATCCGTGAATTAGATGACGCTCAGCTTGATGCGATTCGTGCAGAAGTTGCCAAGGTTCCGACCGAAGGTGATTTACGTCGCGAAATTTCCATGAACATCAAACGTTTAATGGATTTAGGCTGCTACCGCGGTCTTCGTCATCGTCGCAGCTTGCCTGTCCGCGGTCAACGCACCAAAACTAACGCACGTACCCGTAAAGGTCCGCGCAAACCAATTAAGAAATAAGATTTCTGGAAGCTAAAAGATGGCTAAAGATACTCGCACACGCAAGAAGGTCACTCGTACCGTCTCTGAAGGTGTTGCACACATTCACGCTTCTTTTAATAACACCATTGTGACTATTACCGATCGTCAAGGTAATGCACTGGCTTGGGCCACTTCAGGTGGACAAGGCTTCCGTGGATCACGTAAATCAACTCCGTTCGCTGCTCAGGTAGCTGCTGAAGTTGCTGGTAAAGCAGCTTTGGATTACGGTTTGAAAAACTTGGACGTCCTTGTGAAAGGTCCTGGTCCAGGTCGTGAATCTGCGGTTCGTGCTTTAGGTGCAGTGGGTTATAAAATTAATAGCATTACCGATGTGACTCCAATTCCTCACAACGGTTGCCGTCCACCTAAAAAACGTCGCGTGTAAGGAGAAACATTCATGGCTCGTTATATTGGTCCAAAATGCAAACTCTCTCGCCGCGAAGGGACAGACCTGCAATTAAAATCTGGCGTTAAACCATTTGACGTTAAGACTAAAAAACATGCTAAAGCGCCTGGCCAACACGGTGGTGCGCGTGGCAGCAAACAATCTGAGTACTCACTACAATTACGTGAAAAACAAAAAGTACGTCGTATGTACGGTGTTTTAGAGCGTCAATTTAGTAACTACTATAAAGAAGCAGCTCGTGTTAAAGGCGCAACTGGCGAGAACTTGTTAAAGTTACTTGAAAGCCGTCTTGATAACGTTGTTTATCGCATGGGTTTTGGTTCTACACGTGCTGAAGCTCGTCAGTTAGTATCTCACCGTTCAATCACTTTAAATGGCCGTCGCGTTAACATCGCGTCTATCCAAGTTAAAGCTGGTGACGTGATTGCAGTTCACGAAGGCGCTAAACAACAATTACGTATCAAAAACGCAATTGAATTAGCTGCTCAACGTGGCATTCCTTCTTGGATGGAAGTAGATCATTCTAAACTAGAAGGTACGTTCAAAGCTGCACCGGATCGTTCTGATTTACCTGCTGAAATCAACGAAAGCTTGATTGTAGAATTGTATTCTAAATAATCCTTGAGGTAGCAATATGACGCGTACTGCAAATGAGTTTCTAACTCCGCAAGCGATCAAGGTCGAAGCGGCAAGCGGGACCTCGGCAAAAGTTATTCTAGAACCCTTAGAGCGTGGCTTTGGTCATACTCTGGGCAATGCTTTACGTCGCATCCTTCTGTCTTCTTTGCCTGGCGCTGCTGTGGTTGAAGTTGAGATTGAAGGTGTTGAGCACGAGTACAGTACTTTGGAAGGCTTGCAGCAGGACATCGTCGAGCTCTTGCTGAACCTAAAAGGATTGTCTATTAAGCTGTTCGATCAAAATGAAGCTTATTTAACATTAGAGAAACAAGGTCCAGGCGATGTAACTGCGGCTGACCTTCGTTTACCTCATAATGTTGAAGTGGTTAACCCTGAACACTTGATCGGCACATTAAGTGCTTCAGGCAATCTTAAGATGCGCCTGAAAGTGGCTCAAGGCCGTGGCTATGAGACTTCTGACTCACGTTTCCCAGAAGGCGAGACTCGCCCAGTGGGTCGTTTACAGTTAGATGCATCTTACAGCCCGATCAAACGTGTGTCTTACACAGTTGAAAATGCTCGTGTAGAACAACGTACTGACCTTGATAAACTGATCATTGATCTTGAAACCAACGGTACAGTTGATCCTGAAGAAGCAATCCGCAAAGCGGCAACAATCTTGCAACAACAAATTGCAATCTTTGTTGATCTTCAGAAAGATCAAGCTCCTGTTGCTCAAGAACCTCGTGAAGAAGTTGATCCGATTTTGCTTCGTCCAGTAGATGATCTAGAGCTAACTGTTCGTTCTGCTAACTGTTTGAAAGCAGAAAACATTTACTACATTGGTGATCTTGTACAGCGTACTGAGGTTGAGTTACTTAAAACTCCTAACCTGGGTAAAAAATCGCTTACTGAGATCAAAGATGTTCTGGCTTCTAAAGGCTTACAACTCGGCATGCGTTTAGAGAACTGGCCACCAGCTAGTCTCCGTATGGACGATCGTTTCGCCTATCGTAGCCGTTAATTAAGTAGGACTATCACCATGCGTCATCGTAATAGTGGTGTGAAATTAGGCCGTACAAGCAGTCATCGTAAAGCGATGTTCCAAAACATGGCTAACTCTTTGTTCGAGCACGAGTTGATCAAAACAACTGTGCCTAAAGCAAAAGAATTACGCCGTGTTGCTGAGCCTTTAATCACTTTAGCTAAAGTCGATACAGTAGCAAACCGTCGTTTGGCGTTTGCTCGTACTCGTTCAGCTGCAACTGTTGGTAAATTATTTACCGTTCTTGGCCCTCGTTACAAAGAGCGTAACGGCGGTTATCTACGTGTTCTTAAAGCGGGCTTCCGTGCAGGTGATGCTGCACCGATGGCTTACGTTGAGCTAGTAGATCGCGAAGTTAACTAATTTCGTGAAGAGCAGCAAACGTTGTTCGGAAAGGTCGGTTGAATAAACCGGCCTTTTTTAATGCCTAAAATTTATCTTTTTATAAATTGATTATCGGTTTAGCTATAAAAATGTCCCCAAAAGATAAAAAAAATAGGGCAAACACACAAACTTGACATGGAGTATTGTCAGTTTTGTGCTTTAATAAAATAAATGACAAACTTGGGTTAAAAGAAGAATATGGAAAAACAGGTTGATATCTTAATTGTGGGTGCAGGTATCTCGGGAATTGGTTTAGCAGCACATCTCTCTAAAAATTGTCCGAAGCGTTCTTTTGAAATTATTGAACGTCGGGAAAGCGTAGGTGGTACTTGGGATTTATTTAAATATCCGGGCATCCGTTCAGATTCTGATATGTCGACTTTTGGCTTTAATTTTAAACCTTGGAAAAAAGCCAGCGTGTTGGCTGACGGTGCATCAATTAAAAACTATCTGGCTGAAGTAGTAGAAGAATATCAACTTGAATCCAGAATTCACTATCAGCACCGTGTTTTAAATGCTAATTATGATACTCATACGCACAAATGGTCAGTGAAAATCGAAAATGCTCAAGGTAAGACTGAAACCTGGGTAGCGAATTTTGTTTTGGGTTGTACTGGTTATTATAATTATGACAAAGGTTTTCAACCAGAATTTCCAAATCAGGATGCATTTAAAGGAACTTTTATTCATCCGCAACATTGGCCGGAGAACTTCGATTATAGCGGTAAAAAAGTGGTAATTATTGGTAGTGGTGCAACTGCTATTACGTTAGTTCCAGCGATGGTCAAAGGCGGAGCAGGCCATGTGACTATGTTGCAGCGTTCACCGACCTATATTGCTTCGGTACCATCCATTGATATGGTCTATGACAAGATGCGTAAGTATCTGTCTGAAGATATGGCTTATAAGCTTACCCGTGCACGAAACATTGGTATGCAGCGCGGGATTTATGCGCTGGCACAAAAACAGCCAAAATTGCTTAAAAAGCTGCTTTTAAATGCGGTGAAGTTCCAACTTAAGGGTAAGGTGGATATGAAACACTTTACCCCGGACTATGAGCCTTGGGATCAGCGTCTGTGCGTGGTACCGGATGGAGATTTATTCAAAATTTTACGTGAAGGTCGTGCATCGGTAGAGACTGACCATATCGAGAAATTTACGGAAACCGGTATTCAGCTTAAATCCGGTAAACATCTTGACGCCGATATTATCGTATCAGCAACAGGATTAAATATTCAGATTTTGGGCGGGATGCAGGCTTCCATTGATGGCAAGCCCATCGATACCTCTAAACATATGTTGTATCGCGGCGTGATGGTGAGTGATATTCCGAATATGGCGCTGATTATTGGCTATATCAATGCATCTTGGACACTGAAAGTAGATATCGCAGCCGAATATATCTGCCGTCTGCTGAACTATATGGATATGAACGGTTTTGATGAGGTATTACCAGAAGGTAATGCTGCAGAGTTACTCGAAGATACGGTGATGGGCAGCCTGACCTCAGGTTATATTGCCCGTGCCGCAAACGTCATGCCAAAACAAGGTAAGCATGGCCCTTGGCGTGTCAGCAATAATTATTTAGCTGACCGTAAAGATCTTAAAACTGCAACTTTCGAGGATGATATTCTTCAGTTTAAATCTAAAGTTGAACAGGGAAAAGTTAATGGCAAAAAAGTTAAACCACGTCTGGTATCTTAATATCTGAACCTATAGAAAAGGAGCATTAAATGCTCCTTTTTTTATCTGTTTATATGATCTGAATTAAATTGCTCGTGAGATCAATTCTTTCATAATTTCATTGGTTCCAGCATATATACGGTTCGCACGATGATCGATGTAGGCACGAGCAATTGGATATTCCAGCATATAGCCATATCCACCATGCAGTTGCAGACATTCATCGACTACCTTGCTGAACATTTCTGAAATTTTGTATTTTGCGGCAGCAGCTGCATCTACGCCTAGCTGTTGCTGTAACTGTTGTTGCATACAACAATCCAGATAAGCTCGACAGATTTCGATTTCAGTACGTAGTTCCGCCAGCTTAAAACGAGTGTTCTGAAATGCTGAGATAGGTTTGCCAAAAGCCTGACGTTCCTTAGTGTATTTCACCGTATGTGCAAAAGCAGCTTCAGCGCCTGCCTGACAGATCATTGCCACAATCAGACGTTCCCAAGCCAGTTCTTTCATCAGCATCATAAAACCCATACCGGGCATACCCAATAAATTTTCTTTAGGAACACGCACGTTATCAAAGAATAGTTCACAGGTATCCTGGCCTTTCATGCCGATTTTATTTAGCGGTTTGCCTTTACTAAAACCAGCACGGTCAGCTTCTACCATGATCAATGAAAGATTAGCTGAGCCTTTGTCACTATCGCCTGTTTTACACACTACAATTGCCATATCGCAAAGATAGCCGTTGGTGATAAATATTTTCGAGCCATTAATCACATACTCATCACCCTCCAACACGGCACTGGTGCGTATAGCCTGAAGATCTGAACCTGTGCCGGGTTCAGTCATCGCAATCGCAGTAATCACTTCGCCACTGGCCATTTTTGCTAGCCATTGCTGTTTCTGGGCTTCATTGCCGAAATTCAGAATATAATTCGCCACGATATCAGAATGCAGGGAAAAACCGGTTGCTGAGTCACCGGCATAAGCTTGCTCTTCAATCAGGATCATACTGTAAAGCCGATCCACACCTGAACCATCATATTGTTCTGGTAAAGTCGGGCAAAGTAGCCCTAGGCTTCCTGCCTTATTCCACAGCTCGCGATCTACGTGTTGTTGCTGTTCGAAGCGTTCGGTATGCGGAATGACTTCCTTTTCATAGAATTTGCGCACCGTCTCGCGGAAAGCATCATGCTCAGCATTAAACAAAGTACGCGGTAAAAGATGCGGCAGTGGTCGAATCGCAGCAGATTGCATGATCAGGATTCCTTGTTCTGGTTATTGTTCTCATGAACATAAGGGCAGGGTCTATCTGGGGACAATGTGCGAAATGTACAAAATACAGATAATGCTGATGCTTTCCGCCAATTCCCTCGAAAATTACTTGGCGCTTAGGTAAACTACTCATGTTTTTAACACGTTGGGGAAATATGATGACTGAAGACATCAGCCTGGAAGAGCGTAAAGTGATTTACCGCGCACGTCGTGGTCTTAAAGAGTTGGATGTGTATTTTGATCCCTATGTCAAAAACTGCTATTTGACAGCAGACCCATTTGAAAAAGAAATGTTTGCTGAACTCGTAGCGCAAGAAGACCCGGACCTGCTGGACTGGTTTATGGAAGTATCCGAACCGCCACGTCCTGAATTACGTGAGTTTATTAACAAGCTTAAACACTACGTTCATGGATAGTCGTTGTTATCAGCTGAAACGCAGCCTGCTTGCACTTGCGTTTCAGTTTTTCATTTTTATTGTGTTGATGTTTGTGATGTACCAGTTATTGCCCTTATGGCTATGGGGAATCTGTCTGGTTGCAGGACTGATCATCTATCATCTGTTTTATCGCAAGCGTCCGCAGATCGCCCAGTTTGAATATCTGGATGGTCGGGAATGGACCATTACCCATCATGATCAGCGCATACAGCGTGCCCAGATCAGTCATGTGATTGATCACCAAGCTTATCTGGTGGTGTATTTTCAGCATGCCAAAATACCGCCATTGCTGATCTGGTGTGACCAGTTACCAACACAACAATGGAAGTCATTGAAAGTCCTTACGAAAATGATCTGATTGCCAGGCAATCGGTATTTTCATCAAAATTAAAATTATATATTTTTCAAATTCTTATCTTTATATACTGATCCTTTGTCAGACAATTCACATAATTCTTCGGAAAATATTTGAATTGTCTGACAATTTTCTTAATTGCTTTTATTTTAAACAGGTACATTTGAATCACCGAAGTCAACAGAGGAGATTAATATGGAATTTCCAACGTGGATATTTCCAGTAATCGCGGTAATTCTGGCACTGGTCATTGGACGACTCGGCACTATAGTTAGGGAACAAATTTCAACTCAATCACATTAACAAGCTAAAACGATAAGTTAAAGCTTTCCCAGTTAATAAGTAGCATGTGCTGAACCGTCGCAATGCTACTTTTTTTTGCCCAAAATTCAGTATTTCTTTCGATCAAGTCAATTGCAGAACCGGTAATCAATGGCAAAGTGACTCATCTAATTTAGAGTAAATACTCTTTAATTCATATAGTTCATCTGCTATGTTTAGCAGCATGGACATAATCACAATTATAGAGGACAGGAAAATGTCAAAAGTCCAACAAATATGCCAAGGTATGGCGGCCATAGTAATAACAACAACGGCTTTAACAGGTTGCTCACAGGTGGTTAAAACGGGTGCCAATGTGGCGCTGGGTTTCACTGAAAAACATATAGTGCCACCAATTCTGGCGATGGATGATGCAGAAATGGTGTGTAATTCAGGCAATGCCTTAACACCAGCGATCATGTCAACCAAGGAGATGGGGGCAGATCCGACCCGTGTTGCAGTACTGATGTACTCTGCAGCCGGTATTTGTGCGGAGCAGAAAGCGCTAGATGCCGAACTACGCTATATGCGTGCATCTAAAGCCAATCAGGTTACTGAGGCGCAGGATGCTCGCGTAGAGCAGAAACGTTGGGCAGCATTGGCTGCACAGCGTCAATATACCGGTTACCAGATGTTCCAGAAGCGTTACGAGAAAAAATATAATGTCGCGCTGGGTGAGAGTTGCCCAACCTTGAAGGGTGATACAGAACAGACTGTCTATCTGCTGGGCATGCTCAGTGGCCTACAAGCCATGACCAATGATATTAACTCGGGTGGAGCGGTGCAGGTACCGAAGGACATCGCTGCTGTGGTAGAACGCGGGATGACCTGTCTGAACAATGAAAAATTCTGGGGCGCACCAAATGCTACACGTGCCGTGATCTGGACCTTGTTGCCAGGCGCAGGTGATGGCAAGCCGGATCCATATCAGACCTTGAAACAGTCGACCCAGATTGGTGAACAGAAAGGTGTGCGTTTATCACATGCACTTTATGCCGTAGCTGCTCAGGCATCAGGTGATGATGCCAAGTTACGTGATGCGCTGAAAACTTTTGCACAGGCACGTTCTGATGAAAAGCCGGTCAATCCACAATTCAAGCTGATCGACAGTATGGCTTCGATTATGGTGGGTGGCATTGCAGACCGTTACTGGACCGAGCATACCGGCGTTCGCACTGGAGACGATGGCATGCAACGTTTCTGGGATGAAGCGGATACAGCATCTGACCTTGATGATCTGTTTAATGCGGATTCCTGATCCAGTCAGGTCCGTACATTAAGGCGGACCTAAATTGACATACGTTAAGGGACTAAGCGATGCAGATGCATGATCACTATCTTCGTAACAAGATTGTCTTTCTGGCAGTCTTTGTTGCTTTCTGCGCATGGCTGCAGATATTTAAAGATAGTTTTATCTTTTGGCAAGCTAGCCTGATAAGTGAGCCCTGGCGGCTGTGGACGGCACATTGGGTGCACGTTGGCTGGACACACTATTTCCTGAATATGCTGGCCTTTATCTGCTTGCCCTTTATCTTTCCACGTGTTTCGGTGTGGAACTTCGTCAGTATTCTACTGGTCTTGCCTCCGCTGATCAGTCTTAGCTTTTATTATTTCCTGCCAGATATCGAGGCTTATGCTGGACTGTCAGGTGTCTTGCATGGTGCGTATGCCGCCGTGGCCTGTGTGCATCTGTTGTATAAGAAAGAACGCAGTTTTGCAGCCTTGGTATTGTTTCTGATTTTTGCCAAGCTGGTCTGGGAAAATACCATCGGCAGTGAGGGCACGGCCCAATTGATTGGTAGTCCAGTACTGGTTGAAGCGCATTTGCTGGGGGTGATCTGGGGGATTGTAGTGGCCAATCTATATATCATTGGTAATTACTGGCTGGATCAATGATGCAGTTGGCATAAATAACAAAAAAGAAAATGCAAATTGTCATTTTCATTTCGCACAGTCTGGTGCAGAGTCAGAAGCATAATAATCAGATTGGTCTGTAAATCGGACTTACAAGACAAAGGGAAAGGGAAGCCAAGTATGGTAGACATTCCCAGAGAATAACAATAGGAATACACATGCAAAATGATGCTGAAAACAGATCGGGACTAGGTCTGTTGCGTTATATCTGGACAGAATGGATCTCGACATTTGTCGTACTGGTCTTGCTGTTACTGACTCTTGTCATTGGTACGGGTGAAATGATCCATGGGCAATTGCTGCGCATGGGTGAACGGCTTTATGGCGACCCAGCTACGGGGATGCAGTATTCATTCCTACGTGCTGAACCAACCCGACCACAATGTGAACGGAACATCGATGTCGATAGCCGTGTCCAACAGCAAATGAAAGCTGATGCTGCCGATGAATATGCCGATTTCTTTGGAGTGCGCTCCGAGGCTGATGTACGTGCAGCAGTCATGCAGGCGCAACAGGTTTGTGAAGAGTCTCATGCTTTCTATACCCAGGCCATAAATCATATCAATGCTCATCCGAGTATTCGTGCTTACCGTAGCTTTGAAACCAGTTTCTTTGGTCTGTTCAAGTTTGGTGTGGAAAACCGTGCGTTGCTGCTGGTGATTATGGTGGTATTTGCTGCTATCAGTGCGACTCTAAAAACTCATCATATTGGCCTGCGTAGCCCAGCCACCAAAATTGATTTCCGGGTCTATACACTGGCTATGCTCGTCGCGAATGCTTTCCTGGCATTCTCCTCCTATAGCCAGTATCAGTCAGTACTGAACTCTGGCGTGGCCATGGGAGAGATGAAATATATCTATTGGCTGTGGATGATTCTGTTTAGCACCTTAACCCTGATCAGCCTGTTCCAGGTGATTAAGCTGCCGAAGCCTACCCGTGAAGGCGGCAGTTTTGGTCTGGCTTTCCTGAGCGTACCGCTGTATGCCTATATGGCCATCAGTACCGGGATTAACTTTACCTTCTTCATGGATTATCCAATGGGGCAAGGGATTTATCTAGGTCAGCTGGTCGAGTTCTCTAGCATCTTCCTGAACTTGGCGCTGTTTATCTGGGCTGGTATGTTGCTGAAACAGACTCGTGTCGTGGATATGTTCCTGAATATTCTGCGTCCATGGAATTTGGCACCGGAAACCCTGACCTGGTTAATCCTGCTGGCAGCAGCATTGCCAACCGCTTATACCGGCGCATCAGGGATCTTCGTCATTGCTGCTGGTGCGATTATCTATAAGGAAGTCTGGAATGCCGGCGGTCGCCGTCAGTTTGCCTTGGCAGCCACTGCCATGTCGGGTTCTCTGGGTGTCGTATTACGTCCATGTCTATTGATTGTGGTTGTAGCCTCATTAAATAAAGAAGTAACGACAGACTTGCTGTATCACTACGGTGTGTATGTATTCTTGCTGAGCTCGACGCTGTTCCTGGTAATTTCACTGTTTTTTGCTGAAAGCAAGTTCCGTATTGCCCCAGCAGGCGTAGCAGCACCACAATCAGGTCGTGCCTTCTTGGCTGTGATTCCATACATCGTGATCTTTGTACTGATCTGGATGTTCTACAAATATGCATTGTCGACCAATCTGAACGAGTTCACTGCACCAGTGATGATGCCAGTCATCCTGTTAATGATTGTACTGTATGACAAACTGCGCTATCAGCCTGCACCAATACCACCAGTAGGACATTGGGATGAAAGTCTTAATATGAATCTGAATGGGATTGGTGGTACAGCGGCACAGCCTGAATCGTCACCTGGTTCATCCTTACGTCAGTTCGGTTTCTGGAAATCCATGCATATTTCCAGCAGCGAAACAGTAGGGCATATCGGTGCACTGGTCATTTTGATGGCTTTGTCTGTCAGCGTTGGCGGTTTGCTGGAACGTCTAGAAATCATGGAAGCTTTCCC
Organism: Acinetobacter sp. LCT-H3; assembly: GCF_001866125.1. Lineage (NCBI taxonomy): Bacteria > Pseudomonadati > Pseudomonadota > Gammaproteobacteria > Moraxellales > Moraxellaceae > Acinetobacter > Acinetobacter sp. LCT-H3. Next base: position 244,606 of record NZ_MODX01000001.1, read on the forward strand.
GACAGATATAAACAGCACGATTCTGGTCATTACCATGATTGTTGGTTTGATGATCTTTGTGGGCATGATCATGGATCCGTTCGGCGCCGTGATTCTGATTTCCGCAACGGTAGCACCCGTAGCGTACCAATATGGTATTCATCCGGTACATTTCTGGATGATCACCCTGATTGGCTTTGAACTAGGGTATGTGACGCCACCAGTAGCACTGAATCATCTGCTGGCCCGGCAGTCGATTGGCGATGCTGAAGTGGCAGAAGCAGATGCAGAGGTACGACATTTGTCCTTCTATTACCGCTATGAGCGTTGGATTCTACCAGTAATTGTATTACTGCCAGCAATGCTGATCATTGCCTATGTACCCTACCTGTTCAAGCTGTTCGGCTGGTATCACTAACATCGGATATTAAAAAAGCACCTACGGGTGCTTTTTTATTGCTACCTTTAAGAGGACGGATGATTTCGTTTAAAGTGGTTTTGTAATAAGGGGCTACACAGTAAAATGGCTGAGAAAATCAGGGCCAGTCCAAGCAGGCTCATAAGATCGGGGATTTCTTTCCAGAAGATATAGCCCCAAATTCCGGCAAAGATGATCGCCACATAGTTGACAGGTCCGATCTGTCCGGCAGGTGCCAGCTTGTAGGCATTGGACATCAAGATTTGGCTGATATTAGCCAAAACGCCTGCTGCAATCAGATAAGCCAGTTCAGTCAGATGATAAGGGCGCCAGTGCCAGAATATCGGAATCACTGAAACCAGTGTGCCAATAAAGCAAAAATAGAACACGATCCGTTCTGGTGGTTCAGTATCTGTTAGCGCACGTACAGTGACAAAAGCCATAGCCGCTAAAAAGCTGGCACTGAGTCCAATCACTGACATGAGATTAAACAGCCCCGAATCTGGCTTTGTTACACACAAGACACCAATAAATCCGATAGCAGCGGCAAGCAGCATCGCTTTGGTGATCTTTTCTTTTAAAAATAGCCAGGCAATGAAGGGAATGAAAATTGGAGAGGAATAGGTAAACACCATGGCATTAGACAGCTTGAGATGGGCAATGGCATAGAAGAAACCATACATTGCCATTAAACCCACCACAGAACGCCAGACATGCATCCATAACTTTTCAGTTTTAAAGAAACCAACACCTTTACTGAGCAGCAAAGGTAGGAATAACAACATACCCACCGCATTACGGAAAAATACGACGGTCGCGTTATCAACCGTATGTGAAGCATAACGAATACACACACCCATCATAGAGAACAGCAAAGCCGAGCAGGTGAGTAGAAGGATGGCTTTAATCAGATCAGAAGGGGGTGCGCTGGGCATAAGAAAGCATCGCTAGAAGATTGTGGAATATTCTAGCGAACTATTTTGATCAAAAATTATGAATTTTCTGCAAGTTGGGCTTCCTGTAGCTTGATCTGTTCTTCCTTCAGCCTGATCAGTTCATCGGCATCCTTGTGCTGAGCATCTAGCATGGCTTTTTGCTCATCTAGCTGTGACTGGATATCTTCCAGACGGGATATTTCCTCTTTGGCCAGTGCAGGATTTTCAGGTACTGGAGTTTTAATGAGATCGTCCTGTACCAATCGATTGGCAAGATTTGCTTCTGTTTCAATTGGAGCTACTTGAGCCGTTGCCTCAGTCTTAATAGGCTCTTGAGCAGGAGTAACTGTTACAGTTTCCTGTTCAGGTATTTCCTGAGATGAAGATGCACTAAACCACTGATAAGCAAATACCAGAATCACGACAGTAACTAAAGCCCCAATAATCCCCATTAAAAGTTTAGAACTATGCCTTTGCTCTACACTCATATGTTCAACCTTATTTATTTTTCTATACTTAACGCGGTTTAAACTGAATCACACCCACTTCATCAGGTACAGCATGAACTTCAGGTTGCTCAACGTGGGTTGGACGGTTTTCCTCATAGCCACATTCAATACACTCAATCCATTCATTCTCGCCGGAGGTCAGCATGACAATCCGATCCATCGCCTGACATTTTGGACATTTAGCACCTGCAATGAAACGACGCTTGATGGTCATCATACTCACCTGTTGATTAATTTAAACCGTTAGTTTAAGCATTTTTTACCGTATTCGTCCAACCTTGATGACGGAGTAGGGCATCAATTTTCGGCTCACGACCCCGGAAGTTTACGAAAGCATCTAATGCAGTGTCTTTCCCACCAACTGCCAGAATGTTCTTGCGGAACGCATGACCCGTATCAGTATTGAAAATACCTTCTGTTTCAAAACGGTCAAAGGCATCACTGGCCAGTACTTCTGCCCATTTGTAAGAATAATATCCGGCAGCATAGCCACCTGCAAAGATATGGCTAAAGCTATGCTGGAAACGGTTATACGGTGTCGTTGGCAACACGGCATATTTGTCTCGGATCTCATTCAAGGTCGCCTGAACCTGTTCAGCGTTCAGCGCTGGATTGGCACGATGAATGGTCAGATCGAACAGGGCAAACTCGAGTTGACGCAAGGTTTGCATGCCTGACTGGAAGAAACGGGCATCTAGCAGGGCTTTCAGCAGATCTGCTGGTAGGACTTCTTTGGTTTCTATATGCTCGCTGAGCAGATTTAGACTGTCCTGATCCCAGGCCCAGAATTCCATGAACTGACTTGGTAACTCAACTGCATCCCAAGCCACACCATGTGTACCAGCAACAGAGATATTGTCTACTTCAGTCAGCATATGATGCAGACCATGACCAAACTCATGGAACAGGGTAATCACTTCATCATGGCTTAGCAGGGCAGGTTTGTCGCCGACCGGTGGGGTAAAGTTGCCAACCATATAACAGATGGGCTTTTGTACGCCGTCATGGGTACGCATGCGAGAGCGGAAACCACTCATCCATGCACCACCACGTTTACCTTGACGGGCATACAGGTCAAAGTAGAAACCACCGATGACTTCACCCTGATCTTCCAGTTCAAAATAATGTGCATCCGGATGCCAAAGCGGAGCTTCACGTTCGATGACCTGAATGCCATACAGACGGTTCACAATGCTGAATAGACCTTGAATTACTTTTGGGGTCGGAAAATAAGGTTTCAGTGCTTCCTGTGATAGATTGAACTGCTGCATTTTCAGCTTTTCAGAATAATAACTGCTGTCCCAAGGTTGCAGCTCGGTAATACCATCTTCTGCTGCAATTGCTTTCAGCTCGGCAATCTCTTTTTCAGCAGGCGCACGCGCATGCTCAGCCAGATCACGTAAAAACTCATCTACAGCGTCAACACTTGGTGCCATTTTGCTGGCCAGTGAATATTCAGCATAGTTGTTAAAGCCGAGGAGTACAGCCATTTCCTGACGCAGACTCAGGATTTCTTCCATCACAGCTGTATTGTCAAATTCAGACTTGTCGGACTGATCTGATGCACGTGTGGTATAGGCCTTATAGATTTCCTCACGCAGACTGCGGTTTTCTGAATGGGTCATAATGGCTAAATAGGACGGGAAATCTAGAGTGGCTACGGGCTGATCCAGTTCATGCTGTTTGCCATACTGTTTGAGCAGTTCAATATTACTTGCCGATAAGCCTGCTAGTTCATCCTCATTTAATGGTCTGAAGTAGGCTTGAGTCGCATCCAATACATGATTGGAAAAATCTGAAGATAGCTGAGATAAACGTGCGGAAATTTCTGCATAACGTTTTTTCGCTTCACCTTCTAGCGCTACGCCCGAAAGTTTGAAGTCGCGCAGTGCTAATTTAATCGCGCTTTGCTGTGCTGTAGGCAGGTCAGTAAATACCGGCGCATCATGCACATGCTGATAAGTTTGATACAGGGCCGTATGTTGGCCGAGTTGGGTATAGTATTCACTTAAGCCCGGTAATAAGGCTTGATAAACTTCACGCGTTTCCGCATTGTTTTTCACGGCATTGAGATGCGAGAGAATGCCCCAAGCCTCACTCATATTATTTTCAAGTGTGTCGACATGTTCCAAAATGGCAAGCTGTTCCTGAGCTGAATCCGGTGTTTCGGTAAGTTCATTCAGGAATTTTTGACCTTCAGCAATACAGCTTTCAATCTTTTGTTTCAGTTCTGCTAGCGTAATCTGATCAAATTGTGGAACAGGCAAAGTTGCCTTTTCTAAAGTCATGTCGGTCTGCCGATTTATTTCCTATGTTAAATCTAGATGTAGGGCTTATTGGCAAGGAAATCAAGGTGAAACTGGTATTTATTATTTGAATATTGAGAGAAAGAAATTTTCTATGAAAATTATTAAAAAAGCCTATAAATATAAAATTATAGGCTATTAAATTTTAACAGTCAGGATCTACAATGTAGCTTGTTTGATTAAATTTTTGCCATGCGCCTGTAGCAGCACCATCGACTACTAAAATAGAAATAATACCCCAGTCAATAAATAAACCTAGAAGCGTAGTAGGATCAAAAGTTTTCTGAGGGATTACTGTTGTTGTTTTGCAGCCATTTTTTTCAGCTTTTAGTACATAATTTTCTTTCTTTTTAAAAGTATAAACGGCGTTATTTTTCCCCATATATTCTTCATTCACATAAAGTTTAGCTTCGGCATCATTACTGCGAATATTTACAGTTTGACTTGACCCATTAAACATAGTTGCACACCCTGCGCTGAAGAGAAATGATGCAGCTAGAATAGGTGTTAGAATTTTTTTCATTTGTTACCCCTTTTAAAAACGTTAAAAAATATCTTTTCCAATAATTTAGTCAAGCTGTTTAGATTTAGGTCTATAGAAAATAAAAAAGAGCGCCGTAGCGCTCTTTTTAACTGTGAAAATTATTCACCCTTTGGCTTTGCATTGGATTTTTTCTTTTTCACTTTGGCCTTTTTCTTTACTTTACCTTTATCCTTTGTTTCAGGCTTTCCTGCAGATTTTTTAGCAGGCTTTTTGCTGTAGGAACTGGGTTTTCCTTTGTCTTTTTTGCGTCGTATGGGTTGTTCTCCATCTGTATTATCTTTGGCTTTGGATTCGCGTTCATGTTTGCCAAAGACTTGTTCAGTCGCTTCCGGACGGACTAAAGGCTTTTTCTCTGCGACACGGGGGGCACGGGCGCGGATTTGACGGCCAGCATGAGTTAACTGTTGTACCAGTTCAAAGTCAATCTTACGTTCTTCCAGATTTACCCCGGCAACCTTGATCTTGACTTCATCCCCCAGACCGAAGATTTGTCCACGGTTCTGACCGACCAGGCTTTGGCTGCTTTGATCAAAGACAAAGAAATCATCACCGAGCTGGCTGACATGTACCATGCCATCTACATAGAGATCTTTTAGGGTAACAAACAGACCAAATTCTGCAGTCGCACTGATAATGCCAACAAATTCTTCACCCAGATGCTGCTGCATGTAGTGACATTTCAACCAGGTGGTTACAGAACGTGAAGCTTCATCAGCACGACGTTCAGTTGAAGAGAAATGCTCACCGGCATCATCCAGTGATGCACCCGAAATCGGATATGGTTTTTGTGCCAACTGTGCTTTAATCGCCCGATGTAACAACAGGTCAGGGTAGCGGCGGATCGGCGAGGTGAAATGCGTATAAGCATCATATGCCAGACCGAAGTGACCATCGTTCTTCGCGCCGTAGTAGGCCTGCATCATTGAGCGTAACAGGACTGCATGAATACTTGGGGCATCAATACGGTCTTTGGTCGCTTCAATCACTTCCTGATAATCTTTCTGGGTGGGTTGTTCCGGGAATTTCAGACCGAGTAGCTTGACGAAGTCACGTACTTTCTGAATACGGGAAAACTCTGGTGGCTGATGCACACGGTACAGCATTGGAATTTCATTTTTCAGCGCATATTCAGCCGCCGCTACGTTGGCGAGCAACATGCACTCTTCAATCAGCTTATGCGCATCATTACGGGTGCGTGGCAGAATTTCTTGAATACCACCCAGCTCATCGAAAGTCATATAGGTTTCGACAGTTTCGAATTCCATTGCATGACGATCCGCACGCAATTCTTTCAGCACCTGATACAGCTGGAATAGTGTATTCAGTGATTTGCGTACATCACGATCTTCAGTAATCGCGTTACTGTCACCGTCAAAATACTGTGCAACCTGGTTATAGGTCAGACGCGCTTTGGAATGCATCACAGAAGGGTAGAACTCAAAACTGGTCACACGGCCTGCACGTGACAGTTTTAAGTCGCAGACCATACAGAGACGGTCAACATTCGGGTTTAAGGAACATAAGCCATTGGAGAGTGCTTCAGGCAGCATCGGCAAGACATAATGCGGGAAGTAAACCGATGTACCACGTTCCTGAGCTTCGTCATCCAGTGGCTTGCCAACACGGACATAATGGCTCACATCTGCAATTGCCACGACAACACGATAACCACCGCCAGGACGTTTTTCTGCATACACCGCATCATCGAAGTCGCGGGCATCTTCACCATCAATGGTGACTAAAGCCAGGTCACGCAGGTCAATACGACCTTCTCGATCCTTAGCATTTGGTTCTTTAAAACTTTCTGCTTCTTTGATGACTTCATCAGGGAATTCGTAAGGCAGACCATATTCCAGAATGGTTTGTGGAATGATGATTTCCGTATCTGCTTTATCTGCCATTGACTGGATAATATGCGCAGTCGCAAATTCTTCTTTGGTTGGGTAAGTATCAATCGCAACACGAATCGAATCACCAACTTTAACCTGAGCATGTTCAATCAGTTCTTTTTCTAGGGTGATGGGCTGATGCGCATTCGGACTGGCAGGTTGTACGAAATATTCACCTTCATGCTGGCAGACTTTACCAATAACCTGTTTGACACGATGTTGTACCACTTCAGTAATAAAACCCCAGGCCTTACCTTTGCGGTCGACTGAAGTTTGGCGGACTTTAACGCGGTCACCATTAAAGACCTGGCGCAATTCACGCTCGGGCAGTAACAGATCATCCTGACCGGAAATATTGGCTGTACCCATGCCTTTAGAATTGATATACACCGTGGCTTCATATTCCGGTTGTTCAGTAGCAATCTGGAATTTATAACCATCTTTCATTAACTGGCCATCACGCACCATGGCAATCAGGCGGTGACTCAGGGCATCAATACTTTTTTGATCTGCAATTTCAAAATGTTCCACCAGGTCGGCATGCGACTGGGCATTATTCTTTTCTATGGTTTCTAAAATTAGCGTGCGACTTGGGATAGGGTTGTCATAACGTTCAGCTTCAGCTTTTGCTTCAGGATCGACCCAATTTTTCATCATGTCTTTAAATTTTCCTAGGAGATGGGATTAGCATAAGACATGTGCGCTCAGACTGCACGTAAATGATTGCAATAATCTGTTTAAGTTTCCGTTTTTCGGCGGATTTTCGACTATTGGTTAAAAAGCGGAGCTTTTTCGCGCAATAAGTGTAGAAAAACAGATGAATTGTTTAAAAAGTATTTAATCGAGCAAAAAACTGCACTTTTTTTTAAAGCTTTGCTTGCAGTGCTATGCCGAAATTTGTATTATGGCGGCACGTTACGGTGAGATGGGTGAGTGGCTGAAACCACGTCCCTGCTAAGGACGCATACGGGTAACTGTATCGAGGGTTCGAATCCCTCTCTCACCGCCACGCTTACTTATGTCGCGCGCTCATAGCTCAGCTGGATAGAGCACTTGGCTACGAACTAAGGGGTCGGGAGTTCGAATCTCTCTGAGCGCACCAAGTAAGTTAAGCAGAAAAACGTATTGCCAACCTAGGCACACAAGTTACGCGCTCATAGCTCAGCTGGATAGAGCACTTGGCTACGAACTAAGGGGTCGGGAGTTCGAATCTCTCTGAGCGCACCAACTTGAACAATCAACCGCACATGTTGCGGTTTTTTTGTGCCTGAAATTTTCTGGAATTAGGCTCAAATGCCAGCGCTTAATTTTCGCTATGCCGCTATGAATCTGATAGCTAAACTAGCTTAAGGTCGAAAGCTGATACGCTATTAATTGCTTTTAAATATAAATCTGCAGGAAAATTCACCTATAAAACCTGAATTTAACCATATCGTTTATTTACTGTACGTTCGGTTGGGTTTTTATTAAAAAAGACTTAACAAGTTTAGAAAAACATATATAATGCACCCCATCAAGACGTCGCGCTCATAGCTCAGCTGGATAGAGCACTTGGCTACGAACTAAGGGGTCGGGAGTTCGAATCTCTCTGAGCGCACCAAGTTAGTTAAGCAGAAAAACGTATTGCCAACCTAGGCACACAAGTTACGCGCTCATAGCTCAGCTGGATAGAGCACTTGGCTACGAACTAAGGGGTCGGGAGTTCGAATCTCTCTGAGCGCACCAACTTGAACAATCAACCGCACATGTTGCGGTTTTTTTGTGCCTGAAATTTTCTGGAATTAGGCTCAAATGCCAGCGCTTAATTTTCGCTATGCCGCTATGAATCTGATAGCTAAACTAGCTTAAGGTCGAAAGCTGATACGCTATTAATTGCTTTTAAATATAAATCTGCAGGAAAATTCACCTATAAAACCTGAATTTAACCATATCGTTTATTTACTGTACGTTCGGTTGGGTTTTTATTAAAAAAGACTTAACAAGTTTAGAAAAACATATATAATGCACCCCATCAAGACGTCGCGCTCATAGCTCAGCTGGATAGAGCACTTGGCTACGAACTAAGGGGTCGGGAGTTCGAATCTCTCTGAGCGCACCAATCTTGATAAGAATTCTCAAAAAAACCGCACATTGATGCGGTTTTTTTACGTCTGTAGTTTTTGATTTATAGATATAAAAAAACAATAATTGCTTTTAAATTTACTTCAGTTTTTGCTGTACTTTAAGTGCATAGACCGTATTTGCTCCAACTACTGGCAGAATATCGTGATAAGGCATACTGCGCATGGCACGTAATAAAAATGGGGCCTGATCATGAATCTTCATACTGCTGGTCATTTGAAATAAAGTGCCATGAGCTTGTGGCAGCAGTTTCATTCCTGCCTTTACAAATTTTAAATCTCCGCCAATCGCATCAAACTGGCTTTGCAAAGGTGAGGGCTGTTGATAACGAAGCTTGAAATCGAATGGAATCTGGATCACTCCCAACCCAACCGATACCTTATAGTTAGCATCCATCTGCTGACGATTCACTGGATTGAGTTCCACTTTACGAATCTGTCGTGGGAATAATTGCTGACTGGCATCAGCTGCAAGCCAAGGCTGCAGTTTCTGAACCGGTTGTGGATAATAATGAAAACTGCTACTAAAACGCATGTTTTCTGAGGCTTGACCATATTTGAGCTGACGTGCAGGCAGAATAAAGCTGACAGGCTGGGCAGACTGCTGACTCAGTTGAGTGATCTTCTGAATTTGCCCGGCATTAAAATGTACTTGCGGGATCTGGCTTGCAGATAATGGAATGCTCGACTGGAATTTAAAACGTTGCTGTAAAGCTTCAGGCAGGAACGCATTGGTACCAGCAGGAATACCCAGTTTAGCTTCAGGTAAGGCATTTAAAATTTTGCTAAACAGAAAGCCTTTCGGCTGATTTAAGTCGCCCCATTGCGTCACGGTGACCAAAGTTTTATTTGCTCCAAGTGCAAACCATTCCAGCCGTCCAGCACCATAAGGAATCGGGGCATCCACAATTAAAGTTTCAATACTGTTTTCTGACACATGATGCTGCATCACCACATTTTCCTTGAAATTCAGTACTGGAATGGGCGTAGGAATATGTACCTGATAACGCACCTGCTGGATGTGTCCGCGGGACTCCAGAATCTGAGCAGACTTGAGCGCTGGAAACAGGCCGGCATAGCCCTGATAATTTAAAAGATGTTTTTTAACCTGAGCCTCAGGAATCGGTAATACCACCGCACTGCTATAAAATTGCACACTTTGAGCAGCTGCCTGCTTAAAGGTTGGAAGCTGTAAGGATTGTCGAGGATGTGCATAGATGAATAGTCGGTCACCGGTCAAATCCGCTAGCTGCTGTGGACTACCGGAAAAGACATCGATACTGCTCGGAAGTGCCGGCGACCAGGGAATAATTTTCGCCCAGCTGAAAGGAATATAAGTCGTGCAGAGGCAAAGAAGCAGACACGATTTTAGTGATTTCATACAACGTCCTGTTGTGCATTTTATTATTCTGATACTTGTGGATTAAAAACGATTTTTATAACCAACGGAAGCAAAGATATGTAATTCATTTCCGAACATTTTGCTAATGGGGATAGCAGTGAATTTGATATAGTATGAGCCAAGGATTTTTATATTTTGATGTGATGCTATGACTGAGTCAGCACCGACTTTATCGACCCGCTATTTTCTGACTTTAGAAGAATCTCAGGATGGATTTGCTTTGGCCACTTTTGGCAAAAAGCAGATCAGCCGATTTCTGACTCCTTTGGTGAGTGTCGGGATCATCATCTGGGGCTTTTCTATGGGCTTTGATGGGGTAGGGCGTTATTACGTGGCACTGGGTGCATTCTTTCTGCTTTTACAGGGCATCATGCGTTACTGGTTCCTGCCGATGATGTTCAAACGCCAGTTTGTAAAATACCAGTTCGGCAAGAGCGAGCAGGGTATTGACCTGTATCAGGACCATGCTGAAATCTTCCATAATGGCCGCAACAAGATCGTGCATTACAGTGAAGTGCAAAACTTTGCCAAAGGCAAGCTGACCTATATGCTGGAACTTAAAAATCGTACTGTGGTGATCGTACCTAAACGCGCCTTTGCCGATGCCACCGAACAAAGCATTTTCGAACGTACTTTCAAGAAATAATTTCAATATTTAAAAGGGAAAATAGTCAATCATGAGTACACGTCCATCCAAGATCGTTTGTGTCGGCCGCAGTTATGCAGATCATGCCAAAGAGCTGGGTAATGCCATTCCGGATCGACCGGTCCTGTTTATCAAGCCACCAAGTGCATTAGGCGATCTGGATGCAGGAATTGAATGGAATCGTGATCTGGGCAGCTGTCATTATGAATGTGAGCTGAGCCTGCGTATTGACCGTACCCTGAAAAATGAAACTGATCCTGCAAAAGCTTTAGAAGCAGTGGGTGCTGTGACTTTGGGTCTGGATCTGACTTTACGTGATTTGCAGGATGACCTTAAGAAAAAAGGCCAGCCATGGGAACGTGCCAAGGCTTACGATGGCGCTTGCCTGCTCTCTGACTGGGTGTCAGTTGAAGACGTAGTAAATGACTGGAAAGATGTACACTATACGCTGCATGTAAATGATGCACTGCGTCAGAAAGGCGATACTGCTTTACTGATCTTTGATGTGGGAACATTGCTGGCAGATATCAGTCAGGTATTTACCCTAGAAGAAGGGGATGTGGTAATGACTGGTACACCAGCGGGTGTAGCAGCATTGCACTCCGGTGAACAGCTGAAAATGACCTTAAAGGGTAAAAACCAGGAATATATCTGGACCACCTTTGTGAAATAAGCTGAGTCTTGCGTGGAAATAAGGGAGTCGAAAGGCTCCTTTATTTTTATTTAAAATTTTTAACTGGCTTGATGAATCTTCCTGAATTGATCAGGTGTATAGCCCATCCAGCGCTTAAACATTTGAATAAAGGCTGAGGCATTGGCATAGCCCAGATCAAAGGCAATATTTTCTACAGTTTTTTGCTGTTTCAGCATCGACATGGCTTTGATGACTTTCAGACGCTGCCGCCATTCATGGAGTGACATTCTCAGCTCCTTCTGGCAGTAGCGCGCCAAGGTGCGTTCAGTCAGGTTATGCATAGCTGCCAAATGCTGCAAGGTACTGTTATTCTCTGGATTTTGATGTAGGTAATCCAGAATTTGCCTGAGTTGAGGATGTTCAGTATGCGGTAAATAACTGCCAATCACCTGTGCCTGTTTAAGCTGATCAAGCAGCACGTGTAATAAACGTTGATGCTCTTCTGACCTTACCTCAGTCGGATGTAATTTTAAATGCTGCAAGAGTGAAGTGACCAGAGGACTGGTTAATAAGATCCCCGGCTGATTTGGTAAACCTGTACATAAACTTTCATGAATATAAAAAGTTCCATGTGAAACATCGGTACGATTTAAACCACTATGTTGTAAGTTAGGTGGTAGCCATACACCGTAAGGCGGAGGGGTAATATAATCAATATGCCCAATTTTCACTTCCATGATGCCATTAAAAGCATAGATAAACTCTCCCCAGGCATGATCATGCAATGGATAGACTGACAGAGCCGGGTCTTCACGAAAAATAATCCACAGAGCTGCGTCAATATCATCATTGGTTCTAAGTTGCTTAATATCTTGAGCGACTGTTTTATTGCTTCTCACGTTAGATTGCCTGAATAATGCGATTATTTGTCTGTTTTAAATTATATCTTTTATTTCTGACAGATTTATAGTGTGCATCTTTGATAGTGTGTGTAGAGTTGAAATTGTGGAGCAGCGTAAAGCGCTTGATGCGCAAGCCTCGTTAATCATGTTTATCCTGTGTCTGTTATGGGGACTACAGCAGGTAGTGCTCAAGCTAGCAGCCCCAGATATTTCAGCCTTGATGCAGATTGCATTACGTTCAGCCTTATCTGCATTAATGGTTTATCTTTTGATTCAAGCAGGTGTAAGGCGCCAGCTATGGAGCCGTAGCTATCTTCCGGCAGGTTTGCTGGTCGGGGTATTGTTCGCTTTAGAATTTTACCTGGTCGCTGAAGCACTGCGTTATACCTCTGCTTCACATACCATCGTATTATTATATACCGCACCAATTTTTGTGGCATTGGGATTACACTGGAAACTTCCTTCAGAACATTTATCTCCATTACAGTGGGGTGGAATTCTCGTTGCGTTTAGCGGGATCGTGGTGAGCTTCTTATTTCGTAGCCACACTGGTCAGGCTATGCAAGCCAGTATGCTTTGGGGAGATTTGTTGGCTTTAATGGCTGGTATATTTTGGGCTGCTACCACTGTGAGTGTTCGATTAACACGATTAGCTGAAGCTCCAGCAACACAAACTTTGTTCTATCAGCTCTTGATGGGCGGCATGGTGCTGTTACCACTTGCGTGGATGACAGGACAAGCAACGGTGAACTGGACAACCTTATCTATTTCTAGTCTGATTTTTCATACAATGGTCATTTCTTTTGCCAGTTATCTGATCTGGTTCTGGATGCTGAAAAAATATTTGGCTTCACGTCTGGGTGTATTTTCTTTTCTAACGCCGGTGTTTGGTATGATTTTTGGAATTCTGTTACTGGACGAAGAAGTTGAGATGAACTTTATTATCGGTACGATCATGGTCATGCTGGGTGTCGTGTTAGTAAGTTTGCAGGGATGGCTAAAGCCGAAAAATATAAAAGTAGCTCCTTAAAATATTGGTTATCGATAGTGTTTAAAAAAACGTGAATAACACAGTGAAAATTTTTACTGAAAAACTTACTTATATAATTCCCAATAAAAATCCTCTCATAAGAGAGGATTTTTATTGAAGTGTTTAAGGCTTAGGTGGAGTTTGAGTTTCATTCTGCCCTTCCTTTTGCTTAAACAGCTCTGAAAGTGGAATGCCCAGATTTTCCGCTAAATAATGATCTGCTTCTCGTAATTTGGGTTGTAGTCGCTGCATCCAGAGGTCATTGATCTGAAGATTTTCAATTTGATGTGTGTGTGGCAAGGCATAAGGAAGTTTGAGGTAGAAATCCCAGAAATTGACCTGATCAAGATCACGTACCAAGACATATTCATTATCCTCCGTACGTTTAATCAGATTCTGTTTTTCAAACATGCTGATATAGCTTGGCAGACGGCCAATTTCATCTCGTCCTAAAACTTCGAGTGCCTGTGCTTCACTGATACTTTCTCCAGTTTTCTGCTTACGGTAAAACAGCTCCAGTAAATCCAGTAACATCAGAATTGGATGGATTTTGCAATCTTGGCCCGATTCAAATGCAGTGATTGCATAACTGATCTCAACTCCGAGCAGGACAATATTCCAGGACAGATAAATCCAGAGCAGGAAAATAGGAACCGCTGCAAAAGCACCATAGACAATTTCATAACTGGTGAAATTGGACATGACAAAGCCAAACAGGTTCTTTAAGAGTTCAAAAACCACTGCACTAAATAAACCGCCCACGAATGCAGATTTGATCGGTACACTGCGGTTAGGAATGGTCCAGTTCAGGATAAAGAAGCCGATAATCGTCAAAGAAAATGAAATGAGCCACAGTATAAAAGCACCATTCAATTCGTAGCCGGCAAAGTTATTGCTCAGTACATTCATGGACGCTACAGTTGAAGAAATCACGAAAGCGCTACCGAGTAAAATTGGACCCAAAGAAATAATGGTCCAATAGCGCATAAAGCCGATAATCCCGCCACGTGTTTCTGTGACACGCCAGATTCGGTTAAATACTGTCTCAATACTGGTCAGCATCATCACGGTGGTAATAAACAGGAACAGGATCCCGATGATGGTCAGATTGCTGGATTTGTCAGTAAAAGCACTCAGGGCTTTATCAAAGGCAATGGTGGTCTTGGGCAGGAAATTGGTATAGATCATTTCTTGAAGTTGCTGACGTGCAGGTTCTAGTGCCTTAATTGAAGAGATGATCACCAAAAAAACCGTCAGCATTGGTACTACAGCAAACAAAGTAGTATAAGTTAATGAGCCGGCCTGTTCACGGCAACGATCCGCCTCAAAGCGCCTAAGTACAAATAAAATAAATTGAAACCAGTGTTTTTCATAAAAAGGTAATTTCTTTAAGTATTCAACGATCATGCGCTTGTTGTCTCAATTTCTTATACATCATGAATTTTCTGGTTCAGCTTACCCAAAAAAACAGAAAAATACCGTATAGTTTTCTTTTTTAAGTATCGAACATTTATCATATGCAACCTTATGTCCTTGTTTTATATTACAGCAAATATGGTTCAGTCAAAGAGATGGCACATCTGATTGCCAATGGGGTTGAATCCGCAGGTATGGCAGTGAAGATCAGAACGGTGCCGAATCTTTCCACTGTGGTAAAAGAAGCAGAGGCGAGTATTCCAGCGGAAGGGGATATCTACTGTACGCTAGATGAATTGGCGAACTGTTCTGCTTTGGCAGTGGGTTCGCCAACACGTTTTGGCAATATGGCTGCGGAAATGAAATATTTCTGGGATCAGACCACCAGTCTTTGGCTGAATGGAGCTTTGCATGCTAAGCCGGCATGCGTGTTCACAGCCTCTGGTGCAATGCATGGTGGCCAGGAAGGTACATTACTGAGTATGCTTCCGCCGTTGTTCCACCACGGTATGATGATCATGGGGTTAAGTAATGCTGTTCCAGCACTGTCAAATACTAAAACAGGTGGCACACCCTACGGCGCCAGCCATGTCAGTGGTGCACGCCACGATCAGACACTAAGCCAGGATGAAAAGGTACTGTGTGAAGCACAGGGTAAGCGCTTGGCAGAAATAGCTTTAAAGTTAAATCAGGTTTAATAATTCTCAATCAGGACAATAAGCTTTAAGCTTTATTGTCCTGATCACTCGATTCCCGAGAATCTTCTTTATTCACTTCTAGTGCCTGAGCAGCTGTTGCCTGGATATTAAAGCGATATTTGCACTTCAGGCAACGATAATCCAGAAACAGGTTGCGATCCACGGTTACACCAGCTTTTTTACCCAAGAAGTTACCGACTACACCACCAGTAATCCCAACACTAATTGCGCCAACGAAAGTCCCGACTGTTCCGCCGACAATTACACCAAGTGGACCTGCCACAGTCCCGATCGCAGCACCAATCGACGCACCTGAAGCTGCGCCACCTACAGTTCCCGCCGTTGCGCCTGCAGAGGTCATGAGTAGACCGCCAATTTTTTTCAGATTTTGCTCATGATCACGTTGTTCAATATCTGTTGAGCCACATTTAGGACATTGCATAAGGTATTCCATCAATGATTGTTATGGGCTGATATTCAGCCTATTTATGATTTGTCATTTTGCCTAATCAGGTGGATATATGACAGCTCTACAGTATGTCTGTCTTATATTTTGATGTCAGGGACATTTCCTGCAAATTTGATTGTAGAGGAGATTTTGATAAGGCTTTGTATTTGTGCTGTAAATTATTTTATATCGAAATCCATCTTGGAATTCTTTTAAATTTTTAGCTGCCTGATAATCTAGAGATGCTAAAAATAATATCTTCAAAGTATCTTTTCTATTTCTTATAAAAAATAATTTACTTGTCACCTTTTTACACTAAATAACATAACCATCATAAATTGAAATTAAGTACTGTTTAGTAGAGGTATTAAGTATCTATATTGAGTATTTTGTTTTGAGGGTTTTTAAAAAGTAAAAAAATGTATTTGGAAAATAGTCTTCGTATAATCGGTTAATTATATTTCTTAATAAAGTGATTTATTAATCGCAATTGAAATGTAAGCTTTTATAAAATGAAAAATTATTAATAAATGATCGTGAAAATCACTGTAAATATTTTCTTAATTAAAATATTTTTTCTAATTTAATCACTAGTTTTTATATATTATTTTAAATATTTTTTAAAAATAAATTTATGGTTTGAAAATATTTATAAAATATTTTTTATAAATAAAAGGATTGATTAAAATAATCAATATTAAATGAAAACAATAGCTTGAATTTAATTAAAAATCAAAAAGTATGTGAATAATAATTAAATGTAATTTTTAAATTTTTATATGATCTAATTTTTGTCAGATAAATTAAATCTTAATTAAGCAGAAAACGAATAAACATACTAAATCAGAGGATACTAAAGGTATGAAAATATTGGTCATCAATGCGGGTTTATTGTGTTTGTTTTTTTTGAGCAACGCTTATGCTACATCAGATGAGTGGACTCAGCGCTGGAAAACATCACCTGCACGTTCTAATGAGCATCTGGCACAGGCAAATCTGATTGAACTCAGAGAGTCTGATTATTATGAAAGTTTTGGAAAAGCAAGGACTACCGTATATAACACCTCTTCAAATTCTATCGGCACTGTGAATACTCCAACCAATAATATTACGGTGGAGGGCTCAGATAATGGTGTAAATATTTCCAGTGAATTATTCAATGAAGCTCCAGTGAGTTCTAATTCCAATCGGAATTCACCAAGCTGCCCAAATGTGAGTAACCAGCCGGGAGAAACACTATGCTGAATTTCCCGTATGGAAGGTCTTTATCTTCCGCCGGTATCATTTTGATTTTTACTCAATCCTTGACAGGATGTACCGGTCTGGCATCTTCAAATTCAAAGCCGGTAGAACTGGTACAAGGTCCGCCAATTACTGATATTTTTACTCCCTTTGATATGGCCTTATCTTGCTTAAAGGGGCAATTGCGCAATGACATCAGCTTTTCTGTAGGAGCAATTTTAGACCAGACAGGTAAAGACGTCGTAACCAATGGTGGTAGTGGAAAAATGGTGACCCAAGGCGCAGGAGATATGGTGCAATCCGCCTTATTTCAGTCTGGGGTCAGTGTAATGAACCGGCGTGATCCTCGTATTATTGAAAGTGAAGCCAAGTGGGGGATTCGTGATCCAAGACAAATCCAGGCCTCTGATTATTATGTGACGGGCAGTATTAATAGCCTGGATTTTATTCCAGGTGGCGGGTTGGACATGCAGATTGCAGGTGTTGGGCCGAATTATAGTCAAACCCGAATTATGGTGGGTTTGGATCTATCCCTGACTGATACACGCAGCAGTAAAGTTGTCGCGAATGTCTCATTACAGAAACAGATTGCTGCACAGGATTATGGTATCAGCGCTGGAAGATTTACCGGCCGTACCTTATTAAATATTCAGATCGGAAAAGGTGAGCGTGAAGCGACGAATTTTGCTTTACGTCAGATGTTGAATCTGGCCACTTTTGAATTACTGAGCCAGGTCGTTCCACCGCCAGTGTTCGAGAAGTGTCGTGCAGAAATTCCACCAGAATTTGGACGTTTAAACTTAACTCGAAGTTCGGTGGCTTTGCATAAATATAAAAAAAATCAGCAACAACATAATCTAGATTCAAGTATCCCGGTTCAGGAATTAACCTCAGACGATATTCAGCAATCTCAAGAGAAAAACAAATCTACCAATACACCGAGTAAAGATACCAAAGCACCAAAAAACAAAGAATCCGAGGTAATCCAAAATCCTGATCCAGAACCTGAAATAAGTAAACAGGATCTCATTAAATATATCAGTAAAAAACACTCTCCAGACTCTTCAGACAAAATGCTAGAGGAAAAAGAGAAGCAGGAAAAAAACAGCAAAGAAAAAGACGAGGAGAAAACATCCATGCTGTGGGATGCCAATCCTGAAGTTGTTAAAAACTATTGGTCAAGCACATTGCGTGATTAATAGTTTCACAAGTGGGCTCGCTCCCATTAGTAAAAGAAGTACTTAGCGAGGAGTGCTTCAAAACTAGAAAAGGAAAAACAAAGATGAAAAACACGATCAAAACAATCGCTTTATCCGTCACCTTCCTGTCTGGTGCAGGTATGGCATATGCTCAAGACACAAATGTAGAGGTAGATACCGGTTTACAGGCATCTCTGGATGCAATTTCCCAGCAGGTCGAAAATGGATCTGCCCTGAATCTGGCTGTCAATAGTGCTGATATTAATGCAAGTGTTAATACAGAAGCTTATGCTAATTTAGGAACAGATCTTGGAACAGATACTCAAGATGTGGTCAATTCAGTTGAAAATACAATTGAAACTACAGCAATGGGTGCAGCTAATACAGGTAGTATTGAAATCGCGCAAGGTAGCTTGAGTACAGTGACTTCAAATACACTTAATGAAACCCTAGATTGGGCATATACTGATGTAACTGGTGAAATCAATAACGAAACAATTGGAGAAGATATTTCGGAGAGTACAACGAGTGCGGATATTTCAGATACATTGAGCACAACGCTGGATAGGACTTTTGATGAGGAAGTTAATAAAACTTTAAGCAATTATAGTGTAGCGAATATTGCTTATAATGCTGGAGCAGTTGATGCCTCTGTAAGTGCAATTGCAGAAGGTGTAGATAATAGTGTGGCCAACACCATTACTACTACTGCGATTGGTGCTGTAAATACTGGAAGTATTACTGTTACAGTAGGACAATAATATAACTGTGCTTGATTTTCTTACAGGTCTAACTATTGGCAGATAGTTAGGCCTCTTATTTTATATAAAAATTTTAAAAAAAAATGTCTACTTGTCGGAAAGTAAAGCAATTTCTATTAATGATTATTTTTTAATTGAAATTTTTTAGGAAAAAACGAAGTAATAGAAGAATATAGTTGTCTTAAAATATTTCAATTCAAGAAAACAGATATAAAAAAAGAGCACCTCAGTACTCTTTTTTAATTTAATTCAAGAAATTTTAGTCTTGAACAAATTCAACCGTACCATTTGCTAGTGATTTCACACGCGCTAATGATTCTACGCGATAACCTTTTTCAAGCAGAATGTCACGGCCCGGCTGGAATGATTTTTCAATCACGATACCAATACCCACGACAGATGCTTCTGCTTGGTGAATCAGGTCTGCCAAGCCAAGAGCCGCTTGACCATTTGCAAGAAAGTCATCAATTACCAGTACTTTATCAGCAGCGTTGATGTGCTTTTTAGAAATTGCAATGGTACTTTCAGTTTGCTTGGTGAAAGAAAATACCTTAGAGCGATACAGATCATCTTTCAGAGTTAATGATTGATATTTGCGTGCAAAGATCACTGGAATACCCAGCTCAAGGCCAGCCATTACAGCAGGTGCGATCCCTGATGCTTCAATAGTGATGATTTTAGTGATACCAGCATCTTTAAATAGACGCGCAAATTCCTGACCAATTTGCTGCATCATAACAGGATCGATTTGATGATTTAAGAAAGAATCAACTTTCAAAACTTCTTCAGATAGAACGATACCTTCAGCTAAGATTTTCTGTTCTAGTGCGTGCACGGGAGAATCCTCAAGACCAGATGCTTTTTCAAGCAAAAGCGTATTTTAAAAAGCACCCGGAAAAAATCAAGCGAAAATCGTTAAAAATGCTTAGTTCGTTGGACCTTTATAGCCAGTGAGTAACAAACCATAGGAAGTTTTCTTATCGACATGCGCTACCTTGACTGGTAAACAATCAAGTTTTGGGGCTAACCAGAAGATGGTTTCGCGTCCTGGCTTGTCATGTTTCATTACGACTTTCATGGTGCTAAAGGTGCCGTAATTGGTTTTGATATTTTCTGTACCTTGTTTAACAAATTTACGTGCTTCCAGTTCTTTAGCATCTGCAATGTAATAATTGCTTTTTAAACCAGAAGCTTTTAGGTCTTCACGGATCTGTAACTCGGCATTTAATTCATCCAGGGCACCATCTCTCCAGGCAAATGAACGTGCCTTGTCATCTTTTTTAGTATGAATAGTTTTAGAAGACGGATTGAACTTGATACTCATGGTATTGTTATTAACCAATACCTTACTGCTACGGCTAAAATTGCTAGAATTAATCTTGCCATTATTAAAAGTAAAATGACTGGTTTCTGTCGCAGAAGCAATCGCGGCAGCCTTGGCTGCAAATACATAAGTCCAGTTATTGCCTGACTTAGTTAAGGTTCGTGTTGCCGATCCCATGTTCTTGCCATTATAGCTAAACTGATAAGTCGCCTGGAATGGGCTCATGGCAAAAGCTTGACTGGACATGCCTGTGAATACCAGTGCTGTGGTCAGTCCTGCAGTCATACCAATAGTTTTAATTAAGTGTTGTGCCATAAGTGAATTTTCCTGTATGAAAGGGCAGTCAGTCACTTCTGCCAAGCCTTTATTATCAGACTAAAATGTGGAGGGAGAATGAACTGATAAAATTTGCAGAAGTGTATCATTCATGTCATTTTTTTCATTGTTGTTTCACAACTTAAACACTTTACGAATCTTGTTTCTGCTTGATTGGGGTGACCTGATTTTCACTAAATTCATCTGCATCATCCCAGCTTTCTTCCTTTTCTTGAGAAAGCTTTCTGAATAAGGCTGCTAGATTCACATTCCCAATAACGACCAGTTCAGCCTCACGTAATACAGCATGATTGACATGTACTTTAGACAGAGTATCAATCACTGATCGGCTTTTACCGAGCCAGCGGTTAAGATCTAAATGTAATAAGTCATCAACAACTTTAATTACACCCAGCTTTTCCAGAATCATACCGAGAGGATCTTTATTCAAAATGCGCTGATAGAAAAATAGGGCACAACGTACGCCAATTTTATAGAACACATTTGGGTATTTAGCATCAATTACTTGGGTATCGCTAATCTGTTCAAAAACAATCAGCTGGCGGTCTTTATTCAGCTCCATCTGTACCAGTTTCAGGTCAACAGACAGAGTAATGACCATGCCATTGTAATCAAGTGTTGCATATAAGCGTAACCAGTCATCATGCAGATCCGCATGCAGATCTTTTAAGGCTTTGACGTTATCAGTCACAAAACGCTGAAAAGTTGCATTCAAAAATACCTGAGAGAGGGGAAACTCGCGTTCATCTTCAATAAACCCTTCCGCCTTCTGATACACCTGGCGAATGCGTCTGGAAATATTGGAAATGATGGTTTGCATATGGAAGCATCCTGGCAACTATATTTTTGATAGCATGTATCTTGTCGAAAAGTATAAAAAATACAAGAGCGTGTGCTTGCAGTTTAGCAAAATAAATTGCACCATTTTTAGTGTTTTGTTTATACAACGTAGAAGATTTGATATAGCTCTCACTATCTACTCAAAGTGAAAGATATATCAATATTTGTATATTGAAAAATTTTCTTTGCAAGATATTAAGGATAAAGGCTCCTGGCTGAGCCTGAAAATGTGACTAGAATGACCCTGATGCCTTTGGTTAAATCATGGTGGAAAGATCCAATTTTTAGCAGTGCTGTAGGGATTGCTGCATTATTACATATCATGATTTTAATGCTGCAGTTTGGAATGCCATCGGAACAGGATACTTCGACCAAGGAAATTGCAGTTAGCCTGCGCGTCAGTAATGACAAAATCGAGCATGCCGATTTTCTTGCCCAGACAGATCAGCAAGGTTCCGGTCAGTTCCGTGAAGCGCATCGTATGTCCAGTGATGCTCCATTGCCGATGCCAGATCAGACAGCTGGAAAAGAAGCAATGCTTCAAAACAGCCAAGATATGCTGCAACAAAAACAAGAGTTGAGCTTTGAAGAAAAAGTTCTGATGACAACCCTAAGCTGGCAGAAACAGGCAGAAGAAAATCAGCGCAAGAAACGTCAGGAAGAACTCAACAGCCAGTTTCAAGCCAAAGCTGCTATGGTCGCGAGTCTGGAAGCTCAATATACGCAGCGCCAGAAAAACTTTAGCCGTCAGCAGAAAATTAAAACTGTTGACGGTATCCAAGCCAAGCAGGATGTATCTGCAGCTTATCTGGAAAAATTCCGTCAAAAAGTCGAATTTTATGGGAATCGTTTTTATCCTAAATCTGCCCGTATACAGCGTTTGGCGGGCGACGTCCGCTTAATGGTGATTTTGAATCAAAACGGGGGTATTCGAGCGATTCGCTTGTTGGACTCTTCTGGTTATACTGTATTGGATGAAGCTGCTCGAACCTCATTACGTAAGGCTGCGCCGTTTGGTGCTTTTGATGCCAACATGAAAGATATTTCAGAGTTAAGAATTATCCGAACCTGGCGTTTTGATCCGGCAGAAGCCGAGTTTGAAGTGCGTTAATCTGGCGCTGTTTCATAATGGCGTAATACCTTACAGACATCCACGCTGAAATAGCGATACCAGTTATCTTTACCGAATTGTTGCGCGGCCTGGTGTTCAGCGTCCTGATGCCAGGCATGAATATCCTGCAGGCTGCTCCAGTAGGAAAGTGCAATCTCAGTGATTCCTTCAGTTAAACTTTCAAAATGCTGACAGTGAAACTGGGTCAAGGCCTTTTCCCGCATCTGTTGGGCAGTGGCAAAGTAATCTGTGTCTAACTGCTTAATTTTAGCTTTAAAAATAACGACATATTGCATAGTAACTTCTAATTTTAACTAATTTCTGAAATTATTCTTCCACACGATGATAATAACCGTGTTCTCCGGAACTGTTCCAAATCACATTTAAAAATTTGCCTTCAATTTTTAGATGCTTTGGAAAAATCCTCAGATGCTTTTTATATTTACACTCAGGTTTTAAACCGATGCAGTTGCCATTTTTCCACCATCTACCTTCAGCATATTGATCTAGGGCTCCATAAGTTAGATACCATTTAAATTTACCTTCAGGCAATAACAGCATTTCAGAGCCTGTTTCCATGACGCCATTTAAATAATAATGACCTGTCCAGACTTCATCTGCTTTTTGAAATTGGGTTTCTTTACATAGCGTCTTTGAACTTGCATAAAGTGTTGAAGATAGAAGGGAAGTACCCATGAGTAGCAATACGAGAAGAATCTTTTTCATTTTTATCCTGAACTTTAGCTAATCATCTTTATTGTTATGAGGTATATTTTATCAGCTTTGGTTGAATTAAATAGCATTGATTTGATTGCTATTTACAGGCATAAAAAAGCGAGCCGAAGCTCACTTTTTATAGTCGGAAAATTTTAGTCTCTTTCCAGATATGGATTTGCAAAACCGAGTTTTGCCAGAATCTCGATCTCAATGCTTTCCATTTCTTCTGCATCCTCTTCTGAAGTTTCATGATCATAGCCCATCAGGTGCAAGGTGCCATGAACCAGCATATGGGTAAAGTGAGTCAAAGGTGCTTTGCCTTGTTCAACGGCTTCACGCAATACCACTGGAATACAGATGACCAAGTCTCCAATCGGAAAAGCATCCAAAACTTCTGCCATTTCATCCGGAAGATCACTTGGAAAAGACAACACATTGGTGGGTTTGTCCTTTCCGCGATATTCCAGATTCAGTTTGTGGCTTTCATCATTGTCGACACAGGCAATACCAATTTCACAATCACTTTGCGTACCGATATGACGTAAAGCAGTTTCTACAACTTTCTTGATATAGGCACGCTTAATCACGAGTTCAGGTGCCTGAAAATCCTGTTGTAGACTAAGACTAAGTTTCAAAACAAATCCTTAAAAGTAAATATTAATGCTGGGCGTCAGCTGCCGCATCATTTTCAGCGACCAAAGCTTCCTGACGTGCTTTGCGTTCGGCACGTGCTTCGGCACTTAAACGTTGTTGTTCACTATCCCAGCCTTCATAGGCTTCAACGATTTTCTGAACCAGCTGATGACGTACCACATCACGGGAATGGAAGCGGGTGATATGAATCTCTTTCACATTTTCCAATACACGAAGTGAATGAGCCAAACCAGATTGCTGACCACGTGGCAAGTCGACCTGGGTCACGTCACCGGTAATCACTGCACGAGAGCCAAAGCCCAGACGGGTCAAAAACATTTTCATCTGTTCAGGTGTCGTGTTCTGTGCTTCGTCCAGAATCACAAAGGAGTGATTCAAGGTACGACCACGCATATAAGCCAGTGGTGCCACTTCAATGATCTGACGTTCAATCAATTTGGCTACTTTTTCGAAACCCAGCATTTCATACAGGGCATCGTAAAGCGGACGTAAGTATGGATCGATTTTTTGTGACAGATCACCCGGCAGGAAGCCAAGTTTTTCACCGGCTTCTACCGCAGGACGTACCAGGAGGATACGCTGAATCTCATTACGTTCCAGCATGTCCACTGCAGCTGCTACCGCCAGATAAGTTTTACCTGTACCGGCAGGACCAATACCGAAAGAAATGTCACTTTGCAGAATGCGTTGTACATAACGTTTCTGATTGGCACCACGTGGATTGATACGGCCTTTACGAGTCTGTAGCCAGACATTGTCCAGACCAGTATGTTCCTGATCATGTAGGTTGTCCTGCAATTCACGGTCGGTTTGGCTGCCTTGGATCATCAGGTGCAGGGTATCTGCACTGATCTGACCGCTCTGTTCAGATTCTTCATGAAGTCGCTGCAGGAGCAACTCCGCTCTCTCAACGGCATGGATTTCACCATCAATAAAAAAGCTGTCGCCTCGATGGGAAACTTTGACGTCTAAACGTTGTTCAATTTGCTTCAAATGACCGTTATAAGCACCGAGCATGCTCTGTAAACGGTCCATTGAAATTCCAGGAAAAGCTACTGTACGTCGAATCGCTGCTGTCAAAGAGAGTTCCTTATAGAGATAGGTTCTTATATCCCTACATTACGCCACGTCAGGCTCAAGATTCAATAGCTCACCGTAAACTAAATTGAGTGTTTTTATTTCAGTGATTTCAATCTCGGCAAAACGTCCAACCCATGCAGGATCACCGATAAATGTCACATAACGTGTGTTATCTGCGGTGCCTACCAGGACATTTGGATCCTTGTCAGAAACTTTTTCTATGAGAACACGTTGAATGGTGCCAAGCATCGCATCCGTTTTCTCAATACTGGATTGCTTGATCCATTTTTGAACTTTTGCCAGACGTTCTTTTTTCACCTGTTCAGGTGTAGTGTCTTCAAGTTCCGCAGCAGGCGTACCCGGACGTTTTGAATACACAAAGCTGTACGAATGATCAAAGTCCATATCTTTAATAAACTGATATGTTTCTTCGAAGTTGTCGTCGGTTTCACCCGGGAAACCAATAATGAAATCTGAAGATAAGTGCATATCCGGACGGACTTTACGGAGTTTGGCAATTTTCTCGATATAGACATCAATCGTATGGTTACGCTTCATCGCTTGAAGGACGTCATTGGAACCACTTTGTACTGGTAAATGCAGATGTGACACCATTTGTGGCAGGTCACGGTAGCATTGAATCAGGTCATCATTAAATTCGAGTGGATGCGACGTGGTATAACGTAAGCGGCCAATACCTGGAATTTCTGCAACTAAACGTAACAGATCGGCAAAAGTACAGATCTTGCCATCAAAGGTTTCACCACGGTAGCCATTTACGTTCTGACCCAGCAGTGAAATCTCACGCACGCCTTTTTCTGCCAGACCTGCAATTTCTGCCAAGACATCATCCAGCGGACGTGATACTTCTTCACCGCGGGTATATGGCACTACACAGAAAGAACAATATTTTGAACAGCCTTCCATAATTGATACAAAGGCTTTATAACCTTCAACACGTGGTTCAGGCAGGAAGTCGAATTTTTCAATATCCGGGAAGGAAATATCAACCAGTTTAATTTTATCTTTCTTTGGCTTTTCTACTTGCTCAAAATGCTGATCCAGCATTTGCGGCAAACGGTGCAGGGTTTGTGGACCAAAAATCATGTCAACATAATTGGCACGTTTCTGAATGTTGTCACCTTCTTGTGAAGCAACACAGCCACCCACACCAATAATCAGATCCGGATTTTTTTCTTTTAGTTTGCGCCAGCGACCCAATTCAGAGAATACTTTTTCTTGTGCTTTTTCACGAATTGAGCAAGTATTCATCAGAAGAATATCTGCTTCTTTAGGGTCAGTGGTTAGCACATAGCCATGTGAGTCGCCCAAAAGGTCGGCCATACGATGACTGTCATACTCATTCATCTGACACCCTTGCGTTTCAATGTACAGTTTTTTGACTGTAGCATCGTGGGCTGGGGTGTGCGCTGGCTGGGTAACAGTGTTTTCTGAGGCAGCTGGGGCACTCTTCGGAATGAAGGTTTGAACCGTCATGAAGGCTCCTAGGGATAATACGTTTAAATTGTGAACGGACGACCTTATTAATCTGCGAATCAGGTCAATTAGAATACAATTCACAGAATGAATTTTTTGGAAGTCGCATATTTTAGCAGGAAAGTCGCTTAAACTTATAGCCTTTATTGGTGGCCTGAAAATATTGATTTATGGACAGAAAATGTTTGAAAATTAATATTGCTGAATCATAAGGTTACATAAGAGAACAGTAGAGTCGGTCTAGAATTTATAAACTAGCACCGATGTTGAACAAAATTGTCTGGCACGAACTACATGATAGAAGTTAAGTTAATGTTGAAACAGATTATAAGTACACATAAATATTCAAGATTATTCACTGTAGGGATGGCCTGTCTGAGTTCAATGGGCGTTCAAGCTGCCGAAGAACAATTTAATGACGCACTCACTGCGGCAAATGCTGGAAATATTGAATTATTACAACAGTATCGTGCAGCCATGCAAAATGATGCCTTGGGTTACTACCCGGAATACTGGATTCTGAATCAAAATCTTGGCATGCAGCCGGCCAGTCAGATTATTAATTTTGCCCAGCGTTATCCGCAATCTGCCATGGCAGAAAAGCTGGCAGCAGACTATGTTGAAGAAAAAGTAAAGCAGGCCGATTTTTCAGCAGCACAGCCGGTCCTGCAATATGTGACCAATCCAGATCAGGCAGAAAGCTGCGCGATTGCTCAGGTACGTGCTAAAAGTGGTGATCCTCTGGTCTATGCCGAATATAAAGATGTCTGGCTGACCACCAATTCTCAACCGGAATCCTGTACCGGTCTAGGTCGAATGATGCTGTCCAGTCCCTTATTAACCATTGAAGACCGTCAGCAACGACTCTGGACACAATTGCGTGCCGGTCAGTCTGGACAGGCGATTGCGACCGCCCAGAGTATCGGCCTCAACCTTTCTTTGGCGCAGCTTAATAGCATTCAGGCCAATCCGACAGCCTATTTATGGACGGCACCCAAAGCGACCACTGCTGATCATGCTTATCTGGTTTATGCCATGGGGCGACTGGCGGATAGTGATCTGAATACAGCATTTTCGAGTGTGCGACGTACTGCTGAAGGCACCCCTGAACAGATCCAAAAAGCTTTGTACCGTGTAGTCGGCTATATCGGTGGCACCACGGTGATGAAAAACAACTTTAATCGTGAAGTCCTGAATTATCTGGATCTGAGTTATGGCCTGCCATTTAGTCCGGAAGAAGCAGAAATTTATGCACGTCAGGCGATTCGCTTTAGCGCTTGGGAAAGTCTGATTCGGGCGATTGATGCGATGAGTGTGACCCAGAAACAGGAAGACCGCTGGCAATACTGGCTGGCTCGTGCAAGTGAACAGCGCTCAGACCAAGCATCAAAAAAAGCAGCTGAAGATATTTATCGAAAACTGGCCACTGGTGATGATTATCATAACCTGCTGGCACGTGACCGCTTAGGACAGTTAACCTTAGGTACGCCGAAATCCGCACAGCCTTCTGCTCAGGCCATGCAACGCCTGAATCAGGATATTCATTTCCGCCGTGCTTTTGCCTTGCGTAATATCAATGCTTCAGCTGCGTATGTAAACCGTGAATGGAACTGGGCCGTGCGTCAGGCTTACTTGAAACATGATGATGATCTACTGCTTGCCGCAGCGAAACGTGCGCATGATATGGGCTGGCATGACCGTGCTATTTATGCTGCAGATCGTACAGTGAATAAGCACAACTATGATTACCGTTTCCCAATGCCATATCGAAATTATGTGGTCAGCCATAGCCAGAATGCCAGTGTTGATCCGGCATGGGCTTATGGTTTGATGCGTCAGGAAAGCCGATTTAATACTGTGGCGCGTTCACATGTCGGGGCAGGTGGCTTGATGCAGATCATGCCAGATACGGCCAAACTGGTCGCGCGTCAGATGGGCGAAACCTATAATCCGGCAGCATTAAGCGATATGAATACCAATGTTCGTTATGGCACCTTCTATTTGTCTACGATTCAACGCCAGCTCAGCAACAGTCCTGTTTTAGCAACGGCAGGTTATAATGCCGGACCGAATCGCGCACGCCGTTGGCAGCCAGACTTACAGAATCTAGCAGCAGATCAGTACACGGAAACCATTCCTTTATTAGAAACACGGGATTATGTGAAACATGTCATGACCAATGCGACACATTATGGCATCCTATTGGGCCAGGGAGCACAATCAATCGGGAAACGTATGCAAGCAATTCCGCTACGTAGTACACAATAAAAATTAATGATTTAGGGATAGTGAATTATTCATGAAGTTAATGAATAGTCGTCGAGTATCAGTATGGCTTTCTGCTTGTATAGTCGCAGGAGGGAGTTTTCCTGCGCTTGCGGCACCGACGGGCTATATCATGGATGTGCAGATGGTTCCCGCACTTTGCAGTCTGTATCCTGAATTGGCCAAAAAGCGAAAATGTCTGGAAGGTTATTCCTTGAATATCTCCGGCTTATTTCCTGAAACCAGTCAACAGGATTGCAGCACGCAGACTTCATCCGCACTTCCACCTTTACAAGCCAAGGTGGTTGCTCGTGTCATGCCGGACGAGGCTTCACGGGCACGCTTATGGCAGAGTACTGGAGGGTGTATTCCCATGAGTGCCAGCCAGTATTTTCGGACCATTATTAATTATGCGGATCGTCTGAAAGTACCACAGGAACTGACAGACCAAGAAAACATGGTCATGTCGATTAATACATTGCGTACAAAATTCCTTAAGATTAATCCGCAATTACCCACCAGCGGCATCCGGTTTAACTGCCAGACCAACCGTAGTGTCAGCCTGCTGACTGCGGTTAAGGTGTGCTATCGCAGCAATGGCCAATATAAGCAATGTCCGAGCAGTATAGTAAATACCTGCCCTCAGAACATTACAATTAAAGGTACATACTAAGCTTTTCAGCCAAATTAATTTATATTTCCTATCAGACTTTTGTTGGAATTCATTCGCTTTTACATGCATCTCCGAAAGGATTGGAGTACAATCTTTGCCGTTTATGATTATTAAGATTAGATAGAATAGCTATTTAATCCGCATTGACTATCCTCTCAATTGGAGATAATTACATGAAGCAACCTGTTCGCGTTGCCGTTACTGGCGCTGCTGGTCAAATTGGTTACAGCCTATTATTCCGTATCGCTAGCGGTGAAATGTTGGGTAAAGACCAACCAGTTATTCTTCAATTATTAGAAATTCCTGTTGAGAAAGCTCAACAAGCGCTTAAAGGCGTGATGATGGAACTTGACGACTGTGCTTTCCCATTATTGGCAGGCATGATCGGTACTGATGATCCTAAAGTTGCATTCAAAGATGCTGACTATGCATTGTTAGTAGGTTCTCGTCCACGTGGTCCTGGTATGGAACGTGCTGACCTTCTTAAGGTAAACGGCGAAATCTTTATCGGTCAAGGTCAAGCACTGAACGAAGTTGCTAGCCGTGACGTTAAAGTGCTTGTTGTGGGTAACCCTGCGAATACAAATGCTTACATCGCAATGAAATCTGCGCCAGATCTTCCAGCGAAAAACTTCACAGCAATGTTACGTCTTGACCACAACCGTGCGTTGACTCAACTTGCGCAAAAAGCGGGTGTTGCAGTTTCTGACATCGAAAACATGACTGTTTGGGGTAACCACTCTCCAACGATGTATGCTGACTACCGTTTTGCAAACGTAAACGGCGAAAGCTTGAAAGACAAAATCAACGATGCTGCATGGAACAAAGACGTATTCCTTCCAACAGTTGGTAAACGTGGTGCTGCGATCATTGAAGCACGTGGTCTGTCTTCTGCTGCTTCTGCTGCAAACGCTGCAATCGATCATATGCGCGATTGGGCTCTTGGCACTAACGGCAAATGGGTAACGATGGGTATTCCTTCTGACGGTTCTTATGGTATCCCTGAAGGCGTAATGTTCGGTTTCCCTGTAACGACTGAAAACGGTGAATACAAAATCGTTCAAGGTCTTGAAATCGACGAATTCAGCCGTGAACGTATCAATGTTACATTGAACGAACTTGAAGAAGAGCGCGCAGCAGTGGCTGACATGCTTAACTAATTTAGTCTTTTAAGATTAAATAAAAAAAGCACTCCAAATGGAGTGCTTTTTTTATTTCAGAATATCCTAAGAACAAAAAATAACATCCTGTCAAAGAGCGACAACTGAACTTTCTATATAAGTCGTTTAATTTGTAAGCAGAGTCATCAATAAAAGAGGAGGTACTGAGATGTTAGAGCAGCGACCTACCATGGAAGTTTTTTTTGAGCAACTCGGCTTGGATTCAAGCCCTGAAGCAATCGATGAATTTATCAGAACCCATCAGATCGGGATGGATGTGCCATTACATAAAGCACCTTTTTGGACCAAGAACCAACATGACTTTCTAATTGGGCATTGGAAGCAAGATGATGATTGGGCCATTTTTGTCGATGTACTGAATGAACAATTGCATATAGAAGCAGAGGGTTCAGGTACTTGTGATCTGCCGACCTCCTCACATCCTTGAACGTTAAAAAACTAGCAGCAAATTATTTTTTATTTCTATTACGGAGCAATCAAATGGTATTGGAACAGCAACCTACTTTAGAATTATTATTTGAACAACTCGGCCTGCCAGCAGACGAAAGGTCGATTGATGAATTTACCCGCACCCATCAGCTTCCATCTGAAGTTATTCTGCCAGATGCGGAATTTTGGAGTGAGGGGCAGAGTGCATTTCTTCGTGAACATTGGCATCAAGATGATGAATGGATTGTAATTATTGATAAGCTCAATCAATTACTGCATGTAGAGAGTGACAAGCAAAGCGCTTAGTCCACTTTTATACAAAAAGATACAAACAAACCTAGTCACAGGACTAGGTTTTTTTTGTCTTATCTTATAAGTTAGTTCTATAAAGAATTACAAATTAACTGATATAAGGAGGGCGAGATGCTCGGAACAATGCAACCATCCTTACCCCTATTATTTTCGCAACTTGGTTTGCCGAATAGTCCTGCTGCCATTGAGCTATATGTACGTACTCATCAGTTACCTAAGGAAATCTCATTGCATGATGCGCATTTCTGGAATAAAGCACAGCGTTCATTGTTAATTAGTCATTTGGTGCAGGACGATGACTGGGCAATTTGGGTTGATGAACTGAATCAACAGTTACACTTAGATGCCGATCGCCGTCGACTGGCTTAAGAAAATAAAACTAGTTATAAAAAATGCCTCATTCATGAGGCATTTTTTATAAAAATAATTTCACAGTTTTAATGCATCCGGCTGCGTAGAATTTGAATAAACCAGTCCTGTTGACGGTATTCTGCAAATGCTGGATGTTGATCTACCAGTTCCAGATCAAAATTGTTCAATTTACTGTATTTATTTAACCAGTGACGGGTCATAGCCGGTTCTTTTTTGCTTGCTGAGGCATATGCCAGGAAGAAATAGATATCCGCATGCTCATAACGGGTCATCGGTTTTAAAATCTGCTGGGTAATCAGTGCATAGCGATTTTCTTTAGTCAGTTCAAAATAGATCATGTAGGCTTTAGCCAAATGCAATGACAGATTGATATAAAGATCGAGTGGCATTTCTTCAAACTCGATTCGACCTTGTTCCAGCAGAACAATCGCTTCTTGCAGAAAATGCACCTGTTCCTGACGTAACTGGCTGATCGCTACCAGTTGCAGGCGAAGGTCAGCCCGTTCAAGCGCCAGCTCAGGGGTATTGCCATTTAAAAATAGCTGATCTGTTTCACCAATGCGTGCAATGATCTCTTTGGTGGTTGGTCGCATGAACGCAGTCCTCGTGTCTTAATGATTGCTATATGAGGATGATTGTCTGCTTTTAAAGGCTAGATTAAAGAGGTATCTGAGCGTAACCACGCGGTAATGGATAAACGTTGATGTTTGGCTACTAATACTTCGTGCAATAAATCACTTTGGAAGAATGCTAAACGGTTGGGCTTAGGTGAAATCGTATGCCACTGTCCATTTTTATCTTGTAAATGTAGTTTACCCCCCCAGTCATCTTGCCATTCTTCATGCAGATAATATACCGAGGAAATCATGCGGCCATTCTTACCTTGCGGGTTGTCGCGGTGAAGAGCATAGAATTCACCTGCGTTATAGCAGGCAAAATGCGCTTCGACATCTTTAATACCCAAATAAAATGCGCGGTTTAAAACTTGAGAAAATTGTTGCAGGGTTTCGGTATGTTGGTGAGAGATTTGAAATTTAGGTTGTAACCAAAGAATATGATCACTGCGGATGTTGCTTACTACGCCATTTTGAATCGCGGCATCACGAAATTCGTTTAAGTGACTTAGGCATTCTTGACTGACCGCATGTTGATATTCAATTGAATAAGCACCGTCAATAATACTAAAGCCATGTTGATCTAAATCATCTAAGATTTGATCAACATTCCAATCCCCTGGGATGACAACTGCTTCCATTTTTCAATTCTCGAGCGTGTGGTAAAAAAGGTTTGCTATTTTAGAGCAATAATCGTTTCTGAACGAATCAGTTTTTCATGTTAAAATAGCTATTGATCTTAGGAATAATTGAAACATGAATTATCGTCACCACTTCCATGCAGGCAACTTTGCCGATGTCATGAAGCACGTGTTATTGCTTCAGATTTTGTCTCGCCTTAATAATAAAGACAAGCCATATCGTTATATTGATACGCATGGCGGCGCAGGTAAATATGACTTGTCGACTTCAGAAGCGCAGAAGTCTGGTGAGTTCTTAAACGGTATTCATCGCCTGATTAAACTGGATGATTCAATCAAGCGCAATGCCCCTGAAGGCATACAGCAATATTTAAAAATTGTTGAAAAAATGCGTGAAAGTTTTGGTAAAGGCGCGTATCCGGGTTCCCCGTGGTTTGCCCTTGAAGGCATGCGTGAAATCGACAAAGCCACCATTTTTGAAATGCAGCGTGATGTCTTCCAGCAGCTTGATCAGAATATTTTTGACAAGCGTGCTGGTCTGCATGAGCGTGATGCTTATGAAGGTTTGCTCGCAGTCATTCCACCGAAAGAAAAACGCGGTCTGGTAATGATCGACCCGCCGTATGAGCTGGAACGTAAAGATTTCCCTCAGTTAGTCGAGTTGATTGCAGCAGCTTATAAAAAATGGCCGACAGGCGTATTTGCTGTTTGGTATCCAATTAAAGACCGTGCCATGATTGAGCGTTTCGAGAAAAAAATGTTCAAGACCGGTATTCGCCGTCAGCTGATCTGTGAAATATGTGTATGGCCAGACGACACTCCTGTTGGTTTAAATGGTTGTGGTCTGTTGGTGATTAACCCACCTTGGAAGTTCTCTGAAGATGCTGATGAAGCACTTCAATGGTTATTCCCGCATTTACGTATGCAGGAAACTGGTGGTCACGCCGCAGTTCGCTGGTTAGTAGGCGAATAATTTTTTAAAGATCAAGTCATAGCTAGGATCGACAAGAATGACAAATATAAGCAAACCGGAACGTGACTCTTCCACCGAAGCGCCTTTTGATGGCATCACCTTTGAGGTGGAAGAAGAAGAGCATACTCAGGAAGGGCAGAAAATTAAGCGTCGAGGCATCTATCTATGGCCGAACCTGATTACAACCGCAGCGTTGTTGGCAGGTTTTTACTCGATTATTGCCAGTATGAATGGCAATTTTCAGCAAGCCATTTATGCGATCTTTATTGCAGCATTACTGGATGGCCTGGATGGACGTGTTGCACGTGCTATTGGTGCGCAAAGTCCGTTCGGTGAACAGTTTGATTCGCTATCGGATATGCTGGCCTTTGGTGTGGCACCGGCTATCTTGATGTACAGCTGGGGCTTAAGTGAGTTGGGCCGGATCGGTCTGGCGGCATGTTTTGTTTATACCGCTTGTGCGGCTTTCCGTCTGGCACGTTTCAATGTGCAGATCGGTGTGGTTGATAAGCGCTACTTCATTGGCGTCGCGAGTCCACTTGCTGCCGTAATGATTATTTCGCTGGTCTGGGTCGGTTTAGATTTCCCGGAAATTTTCGATATTAAAGATTCAGTGGTTCAGATCATCAATGCCGTTGCGATTGTGATTACCGGTTTGCTGATGATCTCCAATATCAAATACTATTCTTTTAAAACGGTAGAGCGTAAGCGGGTTCCATTTTTTGTCTTGCCAATTGCCGTATTTATCTTTGCAGCGATGACTTACAACATTCCGGTCGGGATTCTGGTTATCTCTGTAATTTATGCTTTGTCTGGTTTTGTTACGACTTTTATGGCGAAACGACAAGTGAGCTAGTATGCAGGAGAGTCTGAGATGGCGTTTCTTCAGGATTTATTGGATCGTTCGAAACAGCTGAATCAGACTCCTGCTGCCCAGGCCGATCTGGCCTGTCACGGTCCAAATAAAAAATATAAATATATTCACCATCGTTTTGTTATTCCCAATCTGCCTGCGCCACTGCATTATTTCAATTTTTTTAGCATGATCGGTCAGCCGAATGTGCCGATGCTATGTAATCCCGATGCCATTCATACGGATGCCTTGGATACAGCAACGGTAATCTGTAGTACCAGTCCGCACATGGTCGGTCAGTTGAATCATTATTCCATCCAAAATGAGTGTCGCTTTGAAAGCTGTAACTTTAATTTTCATACACGTGAGCAATTGAGCAGTATATTTCCGGAATTTCATTTCACCCGCCAGGATGACGAGCTCAGTGTTGATCTGAAAATTAGAGCTATCGAGTTGATTACCCACTTTACCCAGCTTCGATTTTCTCTGGCTGATTATTGGTCGATTCCATGCTGGTGTGAAGGTGTTATTCATTATAAAGATCAACAATACCAAATCGAAAGTCTGGGCAGCTTTGAATATGCTCGTAGTTTCAAGTTTCCCTATTTGCCATTTGCTTTCTTGACTTATCAGATGATTAATCTGAGTCAAAACCGGCAGATTATCCTGGTTCAGGTACGAGATAGCTTTAATAAGATTATTCAGTCACGCATTTACTATAAAGATTTGGAAAGCCAGCAGACCCAAATGCTGGATGAAAAGGTAATGTTTAAAGTGCATCGGGTCTATCCAAGTGTGACCACACCAAATGGCCAGAAAATGTATTTACCACGTGAATTCGAATGGCACTGTGAAAATAAAGATGGAATTCAGATTTCAATTCAAGGACAAAGTCGAGGTGATTTTAAATTTGGTCTTGGGGCAGGCTATGTAGGGAGTTTTAGCTATCAGGTAAAGATCAATGATCAGAAAGAAAATGAGGAAGGGGGCTATATTGAATACATCGATTGTCGAGCTTTACGCTTTCAGGAACTCAGCAAAGAAGAAAAAATATTAAGTAACGTGCCCGATTCTGTACCATTTTTAGTCAAAAGATAGAGAAAAAGCTGATTTCTGTAGAATAAATAAACAGACGGTGGTTTTTGTTGAAAAAGGGGGTTGCAAGGCCTCTGAAATACTGTAGAATGCACATCCATCGGCGGTGATGAAGATTAAAACTTCTGATAAAACAGTAACTTAGTTAAGATTGGTTGAGTTGGGTTTTAGAAAGAAAGTTTAAAAATAATTTTCGTTACTAGTTGACTTTCTAGAGATAGAG